>NZ_JCASIH010000006.1:0-235810 GCF_059685935.1 Telluria sp. ZT3P39 | reverse complement strand
GAAAGAGAGGGCTAACACAGCCATGCATGCACCGCTTTTTTGACAGGGAAGCTAGCAGCAACCCGGCCCGCCTACAAGGAAAATATGTGGGGAAGGGTCAGGGTCAGGTCTGACATTTGGACACGGACTCAACCAGGTCAAGGCTGGGCTCGTGTCCGAATGTCAGACCTGACCCTGGGTGTATGTCCGCAACCAGGTCAAGGCTGGGCTCGTGTCCGAATGTCAGACCTGACCCTGGGTGTAGGTGCCGTAAAATTCGGGTCTGGATTTCGAGCTCGTTCTGCACAAGGTCGAATACGAAACTAGAGCAAGACCAACTGGGGCGCTGCCCCGGTTTTTTTTGGCGCGCACGCCTGCGTTGGCGCACATGGCGGGCCGGCTGGATGCCGGAAGCTGCAGGTCCCGACAACTACCGCCTGCCGCCATGCGCTGCCACGTCCCGCTCCTGCTGCTGCTCCTGTTCGCTTGCCGCGTGTGCGGTGCCGAAGCACTTTCCACTTCAGAATGTCTCCACGGCTGCACCGCATCCATGCCGGTGCGCGCCTGCGTGGCCGCCGCCCATCCGCCTCCGGCTGAAACCGACGCCTGGCTGTTGCTGGCGGCCGTGGCCGTCTGCGCGGCGGGCCGGCTTGCCACGAGCCGGCGCGGATGAGGTGCGGCTCGACCCGGTGCCGGCAAGCCAGGCCTGGTTGCCGTTCAGCGCAGCATGTCGACGTGCATGATGCCGTCTTCGTCGTAGGGGGCGGAGACGGTCTCGAAGCCGAAGCCCTGGTAGAAGGTTTCGAGGTATTGCTGCGCGCCGATGCGGATGCGGTGGCCCGGATACAGGGCTTCGGCGCATTCGATGCCGCGCACCAGGAGCGCGCGTCCGGCGCCGCTGCCGCGCGCGGCCTGGGTGGTGATCACCCGGCCGAGCGACATCTCGGTGTATTTCACGCCGGGACCGAGCACGCGCAGGTAGGCCGCCAGCTGGCGCTTGCCGTCGACGGTGCGCCAGCCGAGCAGGTGGTGGGCCAGCGGGTCGAGGCCGTCGATGTCGGGATACAGGCAGGTTTGTTCGAGGATGAACACGTTCTGGCGCTGGGCCAGCACCTCGTACAGGTCGGCGGGGCTGAGGTCGTTGAAAGGGGAGAACTGCCAGTCGATCATGATGGTGTGGTGTTGGGCCGCGTAGCGTGAACGCTTACGCAGCGGTTTCGAAGCCTTCGAGGATGTTCACGGTGTTGGTGCCGACGCTGGCGCCAGGGTCCGTTGCGGCCCCGCCGCCCTCGAAGATAAAAGTGGTGGGCAGGCCGAGGTGCGCAATGCGCTCGCCGATGCGCAGGAAGTCGCCGCCCTGCAGGCTGAAATCCGGCCCGATTTCGCCCCCCAAGGACACCACCAGCGCGTCAGCGCGGAACATCGCCAGCTTGAGGCAGGCCGTTTCCAGCGCGGCAAACCACGGCGCGCTGCCGCTGCCCGGGGCCAGCGGCAAATTCATGGTGCAGCCAAGTCCTGCGCCGGCGCCCTGTTCGCTGGCGTGCCCGAGGTAGAAGGGGTAGGCGCCGCGCGGGTCGAGGTGGATCGACACGAACAAGGCGTCGGCCCGCTCGTAGAAAATATGCTGGGTGCCGTGGCCGTGGTGGCGGCCGATGTCGAGGATGGCCACGCGCTGCGCGCCGTCGTCCAGCAGGTGCTGGGCCGCCAGCGCGGCATTGTTCAGGAAGCAGCCGCCGCCGAACCAGTCGGCGCCCGCATGGCGCCCGGGCGGGCAGGTCAATGCGAGGGTGCCGCGCTCGCCCATGCGCAGCGCGTGGGCCGCATTGACGGCGCAGTCGGCGCCGGTCTTGGCCGCGATCCAGGTGCCTGCGCCGAGCGGCGTGTGACTGTCCGCCGCATACAGGCCGGCGCGCGCCAGGAAGTCCTCAGGCTCGTGGGCATCGCGGTCGCGCATGCCGCGTACCGGCCACAGCGCCGGCAGCAGCGCGCGCCCCGCATTGCCCGGATCGCGTGCGCTCCACTCGCTCCATGCCGTGCGCAGGAAATGCAGGTAGCGCGGCGTGTGCACGCGTTCGAGCGAGACCAGCGGCACGCCATGCGGCGTGACGATGCGACCCAGCCCGCGCCGTTCGAACTCCGCCAGCGTCAGCGCGAGCGCGTTGACTCCGCCGGCCCGCTCCTGCCAGGGCGCAGGCGCGCCGCCTTCGTGCTGGGCGTGGTGTTCGTTGTAAAAGGTGAGCAAGGCATTCCCGCCGCAGGCGCCCGCTTATTGGTTACCGCACAGCGTGCTGCTGTTATAGGCCGCCACGAAGTCGTCGAAACTGCCGCTGTCGGCCGCCTCGATGGTGGCCTGCTCGGCGATCGAGGCGGCGACCATCTCTTCGAACATCGCTTCCTCGGCCGGCATCAGCGGACTGTCGCGGAAGCTTGCCGCATGCAGTTCGCTCTGGCGCAGGCCGAACGCGGAGGCCGAACCAAGCGCGCGGATTTCTTCGAGCACGCGCGCCGAAGGCGTGAGCGCCGGGTTCTCGATCTTGGCCTGTTGCAGGCCGAGCGAACCCGCATGCACGCCAGCTTCGTTATGGCCTTCGTCCAGCAGCTCGGCCACCGGGCGGATGCGCTCGATCAGTTCCAGCGCCCATTCCTTCAGGGGCACCTCGGCGCCGTCGCGGGTGAGCGTCAAGGCCGGGTCGCGCCCTTGCTTGACGGTGCGCGCGAAGTTGCGCGCATGGACCTGGCCTTCGTGGGCGCTGATCAGGGGGCTTTCTTCAAACGCGCAGAACAGCAGGAAGGCGTCGAGGAAGCGGCCGGTCTCCAGGCTGATACCCACCGGCTCGAACGGATCGACGTCGAGGCAGCGCACTTCGATGTATTGCACGCCGCGGTTGCACAAGGCCTGTACCGGGCGCTCGCCGGTACGGATCACGCGCTTCGGGCGGATCGTCGAGTAGTACTCGTTCTCGATCTGCAGCACGTTGGTGGACAGCTGGATCCACTCGCCGTCCTTCCTGGTGCCCATCTCGGCATACGGTTCGTACGGCGTGTTCACCGCGCACATCAGGCTGGTGACATAGCTCTCCAGGCTGTTCTCGTGCGGGCGCAGGCCGCTTTGCGCGTCGTTCTGGTAACCCAGGTCGCTCATGCGCAGGCTGGTCGCGTAGGGCAGGTACAGGGTATCGTCGGACAGGGTCTCGAGATTGTGCGGGCGGCCGCGCAGGAAGCTGGTGGTCAGCGCCGGGGTGGCGCCGAACAAATACATCAGCAGCCAGCTGTAGCGGCGGAAGTTGCGGATGGTCGCGATATAGCTCTCGGACTGGAAGTCGCGCAGCGCGTTGCGGCGCTCCTCAATAATGCCTTCGCTGGCGGCCACCAGCTGCCACAGTTTTTCGGGCAGCGAGTAGTTGTAGTGGATGCCCGCGATGCACTGCATGGCCTTCCCGTAGCGCAGCGCCAGACCGCGCCGGTACACGTGCTTGAGCATGCCCAGGTTCGATGTGCCGTACCAGGCGATCTCGATGTCTTCTTCCGATGGCAGTTCGCCCGGCATCGACACGCTCCACAGCATGTCGCCGTCCATGCGGGCGTGGGCGAAGCGGTGGATGGCGTCGAGGCGGTTCAGGGCCACGGAGATGTCATGCTCGGCCGGGGTGATGAACTCGAGCAGGGCTTCGGCGTAATCGGTGGTGATGAGCGGATGGGTCAGTGCCGAACCAAGTTGCGCCGGGTGCGGGGTGCGTGCCAGGCGGCCGTGGCGGTCGACGCGCAGGGTCTCGCGCTCGATGCCGCGCAGGCCCTGGCCGAGCAGGGCGCGGTGGTCGTCGTCGTCGAGCAGGGCCAGGCGGCGTTGTAATTGGGTCGACACGGGTGTTTCCTTTCTTATACTGCCAATGCGGATTGGAGCAGAGATTAACCGAAAAACGGCGAGCGCGCCGGGCGCCCCCTCATTCCCGCCGGGCTGCCGCCGCGGTGGCCGGATTTGCCTGCGGCCCTGGCGCCGCGGCGCCCTTTTTGGCTGCCGCTTTTTCGGCCTGGATCCAGACTTCGACCTGGCGCTGGAGCAGGTCGAGCGGCAGGGCGCCGTTGCCCAGCACCGCATCGTGGAAGCGGCGCAGGTCGAAGCGCGCACCCAACACGGCGCGGGCGCGCTCGCGCAGGGCCGCGATGCGCAGCTGACCGATCTTGTAGCCGAGGGCCTGGGCCGGCTGGGCGATGTAGCGGTCCACTTCCGCTTCGTTGTCCTGCGGCGGGTTGGCCGTATGGGCATTGAGGTAGTCGATCGCCTTGCGGCGTGACCAACCCATCGCATGGATGCCGGTATCCACCACCAGCCGCGCGGCGCGCAGCATCTCTTCGTTGAGCTGGCCGAAGCGCGAGAACGGATCCTCGAAGAAGCCGAGCTGCGGCCCCAGGCCTTCGGCATAGGTGGCCCAGCCTTCGCCGAAGGCGTCGATCCAGCCATGGCGGCGGAAAGCCGGCAGCGCGAGCGCCTGGGCACGCGCCACCTGCAGGTGATGGCCGGGCACCGCTTCGTGCAGCGCCACGCTGTCGACCTGCCACATCGGGCGCGCCCCGAGCTGCGTGATGTTCACCACCAGCGCCGCGGTGCGCGCCTCGCTGCCGGCTTCGTAATAGGCGACCGGCTGCCAGGTGCCGTCCTGGATCATCGGCTTGACCGCGATGCCGGCGTCCGGAACCGTGGCCACTACCTTCGGCAGCTTGGCCTGCGCACGCGCCAGGGCCTTGCGGTAGCGCCCCAGCAGCGCTTCCGGCTCGCTGAAGAACAGGCGCGGGTCGGTGCGTGCAAAGACCAGGAATTGGGGCAGGGTGCCGCGAAAGCCGGTCCGTGCTGCCTGCGCCGCCATCTGTCCACGGATGCGCGCCACTTCGCGCAGGCCGATGGCGTGCACGTCGGCGGGCGCCAGGCCGGTGGTGGTGGCGCTGCGCAGCAGGAAGGCGTACCAGGCCGCGCCGCCGGGCAGGCTCGAGGCGCCGATGGTGTCGCGCGCGGCGGGCAGGTATTCACTGCGCAGGAAGTCTTCCAGCCGGTGCAGGCTGACTGCGGCATTGGCCAGCACGGTGATGCCGCGGTCGACCAGTTCTTCACGCGTCTCGGGTTCGATCGATGCAGGGATGCGCCCGAAAGGCGCGTTCAGTGGACCCGTGGCGATGTTTTCGCGCAGCAGGCGCAGCGCGTCCGGCACCGGTGTGATGGCCGCCTTGGGCACGGTCCAGCCGGCGCGCATGCCTGCGCGCAGCTGCTCGATCAGGCCGTCGACGTGGGCCGGCAAGGCCTTCATGCGCGCCAGGTAGGCGCGGTAGTCCGCTTCGGTGGCGAAGGGCATCTGCGCAACCAGGCGCGGCAGGCGCAGGTGCAGGCCGTCCCAGCCGCTGATCGGCTGCGGGTCGAAGGCGGTGAAGGCGGCGGCGGCCAGGCTGCGCTCGCGCGCGGCGATGAACAGGTCGTAGGAGAGCTGGTCTTGTGCATCGAGCTGGGCGCGGTCCAGCTTGCGGGCTTCTTCCAGCACCTGGCGCGTGTGCTCGAGGGCGGCGGCGCGCCCTGCCAGCGAGGTGTCGGATAGCAGCGCGTTGTGACGGTGCTCGCCGATGCCGGTGGCGTATTCGGGTTGCTGGCGCAGCTGGTATTGCCATTCGCGCTCGAACAGCCGGCGCGCCTCGTCGGCTGGCGTGTCGGCGGCGCCGCAGGCGAGGGGAAGCAGCAGGAAAATCGAAGCGAGGAAGGTGCGCATGCGGTGCCCGCGCAATGGGCCGACGGTCAAGGAGTGGTCATTGTAGCAAGACCCGGACCGGGACCGCGCAGGCTAGGGCAGGCGGCCGCCGCTGACGCGCTCGATACCCGACAAGTCGCGCCAGCTTTGTACGTCGAGGAAGCCGCGTGCGCCGAGCAGCGCGCGCACGGCTTCGGCCTGGTCGTAGCCGTGTTCGAGCAGCAGCCAGCCGCCCGCCACCAGGTGGCCGGGGGCGCCCTCGACGATGATGCGCAGTGCCGACAGGCCGTCCGCACCGTCGGTGAGGGCGCCGGTCGGCTCGAAGCGCAGGTCGCCCTGCGCCAGGTGTGCGTCGCCCGCGGCGATATAAGGGGGATTCGAGGCGATCAGTTCAAACTGCTCGCCCTGGACGGCGGCAAACCAGTCGCTGCGCAGGAAGCGCACCGCGGCGCCGTTGGCGGCGGCATTGTCGCGCGCAATGCCCAGGGCCTCTTCGCTGAGGTCGAGCGCGGTGACGGCTGCATCTTGTCGGTTGTGGGCGCAGGCCACGGCGATGGCGCCGCTGCCGGTGCCCATGTCGAGCATGCGGCCTTGCGGCGGCAGGCGTTCGAGCGCCAGTTCGACGATCAGTTCGGTGTCGGGGCGGGGAATCAGCACGCCGGGGGCGACCCGGAACGGCAGCCCGAAGAATTCGCGGCTGCCGACGATATAGGCGATCGGCTCCCCCTCCAGGCGGCGCTGCACCAGCGCGCCAAGGCTTGCCGCTTCGTCAAACGTCAGGGCGCGGTCGGACTGGGTGATCAACTGGATGCGTGCCAGGCCGAGCGCATGGCACAGCAGGATGCGGTTTTCCAGCGGGTCCAGCGGCAGCGACGCTTGCAGCTGCTGGAGCGTAGCGCCTGCCTCGATCATCAGCGTGCCTTGCGCACCAGGACGAAGACCAGCAGCACCGTGAAGGCCACGAACCAGATCGCCGACCATTGCGGGATCGCCAGGCCCATCACCGCATCGGTGGCGCCCGAGCACAGGCCGTCGGCGCGGAACAGCCACGGCAGGTATTCGGCGGTCGGGATCTTGTTGAGGAAGGTCTCCATCGGATCGATGCCGCAGCTGAAGCCCGGGTTGGCGATCACGTACAGGTGCTTGCCGACGAAGTACAGACCGCCGAGCGCCGCCATCAGCGCCAGGATCGTGCCTTCGCGGACCTTGCCGCTGATGGCCGACACCAGGGTGGCCACGCCGATCGCCAGGAACATGTAGCGCTGGATCACGCACAGCGGGCAAGGCTGCATCTGCTGGATGTGCTGGAGATAGAGGGCCACGGCGATCAGCGCGAAGCAGATCGAGGAGATGGCGAACAGGATCTGGCGGGTGGTAGGCAGCATCATGGTGTTTGTATGGGCGTTGTTCGGACGGGGCATTCTCGCATAAGTTCGCATCAAGTTAACCCGTAGGGTGGCCGTGTTTCCCGGCCGCGCGTTCAAATTTCATATGAACAGACGCGGCGTGGTTAATCACGAGCCGGTTGAACGCGCGGGCGGGAAGACCCGCCCACCCTACACATCCCCCAGCGCCGCCAGCAATTCCGCCTGGTGCTCCGCCGCCAGTGCATTGGTCAGATCGGCCAGGTCGCCATCCATGATGAAGTCCAGCTTGTACAAGGTGAGGTTGATGCGGTGGTCGGTCAGGCGCCCCTGCGGGAAGTTGTAGGTGCGGATCCGCTCGCTGCGGTCGCCCGAGCCGATCAGGCTCTTGCGGGTAGCCGCTTCCTTCGACTGCTGCTCGCGCAGCTGCACGTCCTTGATGCGCGCCGCCAGTACCTTCAGCGCCTGGGCCTTGTTCTTGTGCTGGCTGCGGTCGTCCTGGCATTCCACCACGATGCCGGTCGGCAGGTGGGTCAGGCGCACCGCCGAATCGGTCTTGTTGATGTGCTGTCCGCCGGCGCCCGAGGCGCGGTAGGTGTCGATGCGCAGGTCGGCCGGGTTGATGTTCACGTCCTCGACTTCGTCGGCTTCCGGCATCACGGCCACGGTGCAGGCCGAGGTGTGGATGCGGCCTTGCGTCTCGGTGGCCGGCACCCGCTGCACGCGGTGGCCGCCCGATTCGAATTTCAGTTTCGAGTACACGCCGTTGCCGATGATGCGCACGATGACTTCGCGGTAGCCGCCCAAGTCCGAGCTCGATTCCGACACCACTTCGACCTGCCAGCGGTTGCGCTCCGCGAAGCGCGTGTACATGCGCAGCAGGTCGCCCGCGAACAGCGCCGATTCGTCGCCGCCGGTGCCGGCGCGGATCTCGAGGAAGATGTTGCGCTCGTCGTTGACGTCCTTCGGCAGCAGCATTTTTTGAAGATCGAGCTCCAGCGCGGCCAGGCGCGCCTTGGCCGCTTCGATTTCGTCCTGCGCGAACTCCTTCATCTCCGGGTCCTGCGCCATCTCCTGGGCCGCGTCCATGTCGCCCTGCGCGGCGCCGTACTGGTGGAACAGTTCGACCAGCGGCGCGAGCTCGGCGCGCTCGCGCGTGAGCTTGCGGTAGCTGTCCATGTTGGTGGTGGCGCCTTCGCACATCAGGAGCTCGTCGAGTTCGACGAATCGGTTGGCCAGTTGTTCCAGCTTGGCCAGCATGGATGGTTTCATGGGAATGCTCGGTAAATTCGGGAAGCCGCAATGCGGCCGGAATGCGTCTGGTGAGAGACGCACAACGAATGGGAAGGGCCGCTAACGGCGGCCGCGGAACAGCTGCGGCAGCAGGGCTGCCAGACGGGCGCGCTCGTCGCCCTGGGCATGGTGCAGCGCCTGCTGCGGGCCGTGCAGGAACTTGGCGGTGAGGCCTTTCGACAGCGCCTCGAGCACGGCCTCGGGATCTTCGCCGCGCGCCAGCAGTTTGCGTGCGCGTTCGAGTTCGGCCAGGCGCAGCGCCTCGCTCGACTCGTGCAGGTCGCGGATCACCGGCACCACGGCGCGGTCGCCCACCCAGTGCATGAAGGACTGGACCCGGGTCTCGATGATGGCTTCGGCCTGCGATACGGCGGCCTGGCGGCTTTCCAGCCCGGTCTGCACCACCTGCGCAAGGTCGTCGACGGTGTAGAGGAAGACGTCGTCCAGGCGTGCGACTTCGGATTCGATATCGCGCGGCACCGCCAGGTCGGCCATGAAGATGGGACGGTGGCGGCGCGCCTTGATCGCGCGCTCGACCATGCCAAGGCCCAGCAACGGCAGCGTGGACGCGGTGCACGAGATGACGATGTCGAACTGGTGCAGGCGTTCGGGCAGGTCGGCCAGCAGGATCGCCTCGCCGTTGTAGCGGGTGGCGAGCGCCTGCCCGCGGGACAAGGAGCGGTTGGCGATGGTGACCGATTTCGGGTTCTGCGCGGCGAAGTGGGCGGCGCACAGTTCGATCATTTCGCCGGCGCCGATGAACAGCACGTGCTGGTCGGCGATGGAATCAAAAATGCGCTGCGACAGGCGCACCGCGGCGGCGGCCATCGACACGCTGTGGGCGCCGATCTCGGTGGTGCTGCGCACTTCCTTGGCCACCGCGAAGCTGCGCTGGAACAGCTGGTGCAAATAGGTGCCCAGGCCGCCCGCTGCATCGGCGGTGCGCACGGCGTCCTTCATCTGGCCGAGGATCTGCGGTTCGCCCAGCACCATGGAGTCGAGCCCGGAGGCGACCCGGAAGGCGTGGCGCACCGCGCTGTCGTGCGGCAGCATGTAGAGATGGGGGCGCAGCTCGGCGAAATTCAGGGCGTGGTAGTGGGCCAGGAACTGGGCCGAGGCGTCGAGCGGATTGGGCGCGTCGCTGGCCGCATACATCTCGGTGCGGTTGCAGGTCGAGAGGATGGCCGCTTCGTTGCTGGCGCCGCCGCTGCCGCCCTGGCGCGCGAACCAGCCGCGCGCCGCCTGCACCGCGCCGCCGAGCTGCTCAGGCCCGAGCGCCAGCTGCTCGCGGAGCGAGACCGGTGCGGTCGTGTGGTTCAGGCCAACGGCAAGCAGTTGCATGGTGGGGCGGGGTGGACGGTATGCGCCCATTATACCCTTGTGCGAGAAGGGTTTCAGCGGCCGCCAAGGGCAGCCGTGAGGATGCTCAGGCGCCCAGTTTTTCCAGGCGGTAACCGTAGCTGTACACCGGCACCAGGCGGAAACCGTTTTCCGGACGCAGGCTCAGCTTGTTGCGCACGCGCGAGACATGGGTGTCCATGGTGCGCGAAGGCACGTCGGTATCGCGGACCCAGACCGATTCATGGATGTAGGCGCGCGACAGCGGACGGCCGATGTTGCGGAAGAACAGCAGCGCCAGCGAGAATTCCTTCTGGGTGACGTCGACCACCGAGCCATCCTTGATCAGGCGGCCTGGGCGGGTTTCGAAGATATACGGACCGAACTGCAGCTGTTCCGCGCTGTTTTGCGACGGGTAGGCGCGGCGCAGCAGGGCCGAGACGCGTGCCACCAGTTCGCCGCGGCGCAGCGGCTTGACCAGGTAATCGTCGGCGCCGGCAGTGACGCCCGCGATGATGTCGTCCTCGGCATTGTTACCGACCAGGAAGATGGTCGGGGCATTCGCCGCCATCTTTTCCTTGGCGCGGCGCAGCACTTCGGCGCCTTCCATGTCCGGCACGTTCCAGTCCATGACCAGCATGTCCGCCGTTTCCTTGCGCAACTGGGCCAGGCATTCCCGGGCATTGTCGAACGCCTGGCAGCCATGGCCGGCGGCGGTCAGCACCTGGCAAATCAGCTCAGCCTGAGCACGGTCTTGTTCCAGAATCGCAATCTTCATGGGTCATCTACTGGTAAGGTTACCGTTGTAGGAAGTCTCCTACAAGAGTTAAACGGAATATAGCAGACTTTCACAAAATAGTGCTCAGGAAAACTAGGAATTTACATTTGGAACCTTTGTTCTGTTGTGTTAAGGGGATAGCGGGCTCCGCGTTACACTTTGCTAAACAGACAATTGGAGGCGATATGTTGTTTCGACGCAAAAATAAGGACATTCTTTCGACGGAGCCGCCATTGGTGCCGGTCAGCGGCATCGGCATCGAACTGGCGCGCGAGCGCTGCCGCGAGATGGTGCGCAAGCGTGCGATGGTGTCGGCCGGCGTGGCCGCCATCCCGCTGCCGGGTGTGGATATCCTGTCGGACCTGACCACCTTCGCGGTGCTGGTCGAAGAAGTGAACAAGGAGTTCGGGCTCAGCCAGAAGCAGATCGAGCGCCTGAACCCGCAACGGCAAGTGCTGATCTACCGGGCAGCGGCCTCGGTCGGTGGCATGCTCGTGGGTAAATTGGTGACGCGCAAGCTGGTGCTGGCGGTGTTCCAGCGCGCCGGTATCCGGATCGCGGCCAAGACGGTGGCCAAGGTGGTGCCGATCGCGGGGCAGATGGCGTCTGCGGCGATCGGGTTTGCGCTGTTTCGCAAGATGGGCAACCAGCATGTGGAGGCTTGCGCCAAGGTGGCGCGCGAGCTGGAGACCTTGAAGGTGGTTGATACGGAAAGTACGGTGGCGCCGATGTGAGGTGGCACTGGAATTATTAACTTTTATAAACAAATGTCCGCACATAGCGGACATTTGTTTAGTCAAGCACCGGAATCAAGCGTCCGGCAACACCACGTTCACGTCCAGCACTTCCAGGTTGCCCTGGCGGTCGAGCGAGATCTTGATGTCGTCCGCGTTGACCTTGGTGTACTTGGAGATGACCTCGATCAGCTCGCGGTGCAGGGCCGGCAGGAAGTCCGGACCGGTGACACTGCTGCGCTCGCGGGCGATGATGATCTGCAGGCGTTCCTTGGCGGCTGACGCGCTCTTCTTTTTCTCCGGGAAAAGGAAATTGAGCAGTGCCATATCACTTCGCTCCAAAGATGCGCTGGAACAGGCCCGGCTTTTCGTAGCTGGTGAAGCGCAACGGACGGTCTTCGCCCAGGAAGCGGGCAATCACGTCCTCGTAGGCGTCGGCCACGTCGGTCCCCTTGAAGTGGATCGCCGGGTTGCCCTGGTTCGAGGCGTGCAGCACCGATTCCGATTCCGGGATGATGCCGATCAGCGGGATGCGCAGGATTTCCTGCACGTCCTGGTAGGACAGCATTTCGTCGGCTTCGACGCGCTTCGGCGAGTAGCGGGTGATCAGGAGGTGTTCCTTGACCGGCTCCGAACCGCTCTGGGCACGGCGCGACTTGGCCTGGATGATGCCGAGGATGCGGTCGGAGTCGCGCACCGAGGACACTTCCGGATTGGTGACGATGATCGCTTCGTCGGCGAAGGTCAGGGCCATCAGGGCGCCGTGCTCGATACCGGCCGGCGAATCGCAGATGATGAACTCGAAGCCCATCTGCACCAGGTCGTTCAGCACGCGTTCCACGCCTTCTTCGCCCAGCGCATCCTTGTCGCGCGTCTGCGACGCCGGCAGGATGAACAGGTTGTCGGTGTGCTTGTCCTTGATCAGCGCCTGGTTCAGGGTCGCTTCGCCATTGATGACGTTGATCAGGTCGTAGACCACACGGCGTTCGCAGCCCATGATCAGGTCGAGGTTACGCAGGCCGACGTCGAAGTCGATGACCACGGTCTTGTGGCCGCGCAGGGCCAGGCCGCTGGAGAAGCTCGCGCTCGAGGTGGTTTTGCCCACACCGCCCTTGCCGGACGTTACAACAATAATTCGTGCCACAAAAAAGTCCTTTTCAGTATCTAGCAGTATCTAGGTCAAGGGTTACGCGCGCGCTGAAGCCGGAGCCAGCGATGATATATCGAGGCGGTCGCCCACCAGCCGGATTTGGGCCGGCTGGCGCGTCAGGTCGTTGGGGAAACCGTCGTCGAAGGTGCGGTACACGCCCGCGATCGACACCAGTTCGGGCTGCATCGACAAGGCGAAGATGCGCGCCTCCGGATTGCCGGACGCGCCCGCGAGAGCCCGGCCATTCAATGGGGCATACACATGGATGCTGCCGTCAGCAATGATTTCCGCACCATTGTTGACGACGGCGGTAATGATCAGGTCGCTGCCGCGCGCATACACGCGCTGACCCGCACGCACCGGGGTATCGATGATCATGGCCGACACCGGCAGCGGCGCAGGCGCGGCACCTGGCGCCGGTTCGGCCGGCGCCGGGGCCGGCGCGGCAACAGCTTCCACTGCCGGCGCAGGCGCAGGCGCAGGCGCAGGCATCGTCACCGGGGCCGGCGCCGTTTCGGGGGCACGCACGCCGCTCGAGCCGTCGTCCAGCGACAGGCCATGGGCGCGGATTGCGTCTTCCATGGCCGGGGCGGCGCCGCGCACGGCGACCGCGTTGAGCCGGTATTTCTTCAGCAGCGCCACCAGGGCCGGCCAGTCGATCGTCGGGGATTCATGGGCAATGGCGGCGACGTCGATCACCGCGAACTCGTCTTCGAAGAAGTCCGAGACCCCGCCGGTCATCTGGTGCAGCGCGCCATCGATCGTGGCCGGATCGGCCGAATGCAGGATCGTCGAAATGGCGACGACCGTGGAGATCTTGATTTCAATGGGTAGCGAGCTTGGGGTTTTGGTCATAAAGCAGTCTGGTTGGCGTTGCGCTCGTGCATTCTACTGTGAAATTTGACCAAAAGGAGAGTTGCGTACACATCATTCCAGTAGGAAACGAACCTTGTCGCCACCGTTCAAAAACGTCCTGACGACACACCAGGGGCTTCGCAACAGGCGGTTGTAATCTGTGGATTAGCTGATAAGATTGATTTTCCTCACACGTGGGTAGAACGCGCACCTTAAGATGCATGGTTTCGCAACCTGCAGTCTCAACAAATCCCCGGCCAGACCGGGACTAGGGAGAGCAACATGGAAGACGTCGTCATCGTGGCCGCCGGCCGCACCGCGGTCGGTAAATTCGGCGGTTCGCTGGCCAAGATCCCTGCGACCGAGCTCGGCGCGCAGGTGATTCGCCAGCTGCTGGCCAAGACCGGCATTGATCCGGCCTCGGTCAGCGAGGTCATCATGGGCCAGGTGCTCACCGCCGGCGCCGGCCAGAACCCGGCGCGCCAGGCCGTGATCAAGGGCGGGCTGCCCGACATGGTGCCGGGCATGACCATCAACGCCGTCTGCGGCAGCGGCCTGAAAGCCACCCACCTGGCGGCCCAGGCCATCAAGAGCGGCGACGCCCAGATCGTCATCGCCGGCGGCCAGGAAAACATGAGCGCCTCGCCGCACGTGCTCAACGGTTCGCGCGACGGCTTCCGCATGGGCGACGCCAAGCTGGTCGACACCATGATCGTCGACGGCCTGTGGGACGTCTACAACCAGTACCACATGGGCGTGACCGCCGAGAACGTCGCACGCAAGTACGAGGTCTCGCGCGCCGAGCAGGACGACTTTGCGCTGCAGTCCCAGCTCAAGGCCGAAGCTGCCCAAAAAGAAGGCAAGTTCAAGGACGAAATCCTGCCGATCGAGATCCCGTCGAAAAAAGGCGCGACCGTCTTCGATACCGACGAATATCCCAAGCATGGCTCGACCCTGGAGGCCCTGTCCGGCCTGCGCCCGGCCTTCAACAAGGAAGGCACCGTCACCGCCGGCAACGCCTCCGGCCTGAACGACGGCGCCGCCGCCGTCATCATGATGAGCGCCTCCAAGGCAAAAGAACTCGGCTTGACACCGCTGGCGCGCATCAAGGCCTATGCCTCGGCCGGCCTGGACCCGTCGATCATGGGCATGGGCCCGGTCTCGGCCACCCGCCTGTGCCTGCAGAAGGCCGGCTGGACCCACGACGACGTCGACCTGATGGAAATCAACGAAGCCTTTGCTGCCCAAGCCATCGCGGTCAACAAGGAAATGGGCTGGGACACCTCGAAGATCAACGTGAACGGCGGCGCCATCGCGCTGGGCCACCCGATCGGCGCCTCCGGCTGCCGCGTGCTGGTTACCTTGCTGCACGAAATGGTGCGCCGCGACGCCAAGCGCGGGCTGGCCAGCCTGTGCATCGGCGGCGGCATGGGCGTGGCGCTGGCAGTGGAGCGCGACTGACGAATTCGCAGGCAGCCGCATGCGGCTGCCTGTCGAACGACGACGTAGTGACTGACAATAAAACTGGAGAAGACAATGGCAAGAGTTGCATTAGTAACGGGTGGCATGGGCGGTCTGGGCGAAGCGGTCTGCATCAAGCTGGCTGCCCTGGGATACCGGGTTGTCACCACTTTTTCGCCAGGCAGCAAGAAGGCCGATGCCTGGCTGGGCGCGATGCGCGAGCAGGGCTTTGACTTCAAGGCCTATGCCTGCGACGTGTCCGACTACGACTCGGCCCAGGAATGCGTGCGCCAGGTCGAGCGCGACGTCGGCCCGATCGACGTGCTGGTCAACAACGCCGGCATCACCCGCGACATGACCTTCAAGAAGATGGACAAGCCCAACTGGGACGCGGTCATGAAGACCAACCTGGATTCCGTGTTCAACATGACCAAGCCGGTCTGCGACGGCATGGTCGAGCGCGGCTGGGGCCGGATCATCAACATCTCGTCCGTCAACGGTCAGAAGGGCGCCTTCGGCCAGACCAACTACTCGGCCGCCAAGGCCGGCATGCACGGCTTCACCAAGGCCCTGGCCTACGAAGTCGCCCGCAAAGGCGTCACCGTCAACACCATCTCGCCGGGCTATATCGGCACCAAGATGGTGATGGACATCCCGAGCGAAGTGCTGGAAACCAAGATCATCCCGCAAATCCCGATGGGCCGCCTGGGCAAGCCGGAAGAAGTCGCCGGCCTGGTCGCTTACCTGTCGTCGGACGAAGCAGCATTCGTCACCGGCGCGAATATCGCGATCAATGGCGGGCAGCACATGCAGTGATCGCTGGCTTGCGCCACGAAGGGCACCGCTGCGGCGGTGCTTTTTTTTGTCCTACCCACGCGGTCAACGATCGCTAGAATATCTACACTGCCATTTCATCAGGTAACCGGACCTCCCATGCACACCTTGCCCCGCGACGGCCTCGCCCTGTCCAGCCTCGACGAACAACTGCTCCCTCCCGGCACCAAGGGGCTCCCGATCACCGAACCCCTGCGCCAGGGCGCCATCGGCGTGCAGGGCTGGAACGTCCTGCGCGGCGACACTTCTTTCCCGGTCGCGGTGCTGAAAGAATCCGCGCTGCAGTACAACCTTGCCTGGATGAAGGATTTTTGCGAACGCCACGGCGCCACGCTTGCGCCGCACGGCAAGACCACCATGAGCCCGCAGCTGTTCGGCGCCCAGCTGGCCAATGGCGCCTGGGGCATCACGCTGGCCAGCGCCACCCAGGTGCAGGTCGCGCACCGCTTCAACGTGCGCCGCGTGCTGCTGGCGAACCAGCTGGTGGCGCGCGCCGATATCGAGGCCGTGCTGGCGCTGCTGCATGACGACCCGGATTTCGAATGTTTCGTGCTGGCCGACTCGCTGGACGGCGTAGCACGCCTGGCGGGGGCAGTGCAGGCCCGCGCCCTGGCGCGCCCGCTCCCGGTGCTGGTCGAACTGGGCCTGGCCGGGAAGCGCGCCGGCTGCCGCACGCCGGAAGAAGCCCTGAACGTGGCCCGTGCGATTGCCGGCGCCGACGGCCTGGCGCTTGCCGGCATCGAAGGCTACGAGGGCCTGCTGGTCAGCGACGACTTCTATGCCGACGTGCGCGCCGTGAATGCCTTCCTGGCCGCTCTGGCCGAGTTGGTGAAGACGGCCGATGCCGAGGGCCTGTTCGGCAGCGCCGAGATCCTGCTCTCAGCCGGCGGCTCGGCCTATTTCGACCTGGTGGCGCGCGGCTTCGCCGGCGTGGAAGGATTGTCACGCCCGGTACGCGCCGTGCTGCGCAGCGGCTGCTACCTCACCAGCGACCACGGCTCCTACAAGCGCCTGCTGTCCCGTCTGGATGCGCGCGAAGCGCACGGCGAAGGCTTGCGTCCCGCATTGGAAGTGTGGAGCTGCGTGCAGTCGCGTCCCGAGCCGGGCCTGGCCATCCTCACCATGGGCAAGCGCGACGCGTCCTATGACATCGACCTGCCGGTGCCGCTGTTCGCGCATCGCCCCGGCGGCGATGCGCAGCAGCCTGCCGCGCTGCCGCCCGGCTGCGCCATCGTCAAGATGAACGACCAGCATGCCTACCTGACGCTGCCGGAAGGCGCGATCCGCGACCAGCTCGCCGTTGGCGACCTGGTCGGCTGCGGCATCTCGCATCCCTGCACCACCTTCGACAAGTGGCAGGTCTTGCTGGCGGTGGACGACGCCTACACGGTGACCCAGGCGCTGAACACCTTCTTCTGAAAGGCTGGTCCGTACGCTACAATCGGCACCTAGCCTGCCGAGAGAGCCGCCATGCCTGCCACACCGCCGTCACTGTTCCCCCCGATCCAGCCCATCCGCCACGGCATGCTGGCCGTCGACGAGCTGCACACGATCTATTGGGAAGAAGTCGGCAACCCCAACGGCATCCCGGTGCTGTTCCTGCACGGCGGGCCGGGCGCCGGCCTGTCGCCCCAGCACCGGCGCTTCTTCGATCCGAACGCCTACCGCGTGATCCTGTTCGACCAGCGCGGCGCCGGCAAGTCGACGCCGCTGGGCGAATGGCGCAACAACACCACCCAGCTTCTCATCGACGACATCGAGCGCCTGCGCGCCATGTTCGGCATAGCGCAATGGCTGGTGTTCGGCGGCTCCTGGGGCTCGACCCTGGCGCTGGCCTATGGCCAGGCCCACCCGGAACGCTGCCTCGGCTTCGTCCTGCGCGGGATCTTCCTGTGCACGAAGGCCGAAGTCGACTGGTTCCTGAACGGCGTCCAGTGGTTCTATCCCGAGCTGTACGAAGAATTCGTGGCGCCCATCCCCGTGGCCGAGCGCGGCGACCTGCTCACCGCCTATACCACGCGCCTGCTGTGCGACGACCCCGAGGTCTACTGGCCGGCCGCGCGCGCCTGGAGCCGCTTCGAGGGGCGCCGCGTCTTTTTGCTGCCGCAGCCCGAGGAAGCCTCGTCCGACGCGCTCGACCTGGGCGTGGGCCGGCTCGAGTCGCACTACATGCTGCATGGGGCCTTCCTGGAAGAAGACCAGCTGCTGCGCGACGTCCAGCGCATCAGCCATCTGCCGGCGACCATCGTGCAGGGCCGCTACGACGTGATCTGCCCGCCGCTGTCGGCCTGGCGCCTGCACCAGGCCTGGCCCGGCGCAAAGCTGCGCATGATTCCCGACGGCGGCCATGGCGCCCTGGAGACCGGCATCGCGCGCGCGCTGGTGGGCGCGACCGAGCAGTTCAAGCGCCACGGACGCTTCGATTGAGCGCTTTTGGGCTGCCGGGGCCGCACGCCGGCTGCTACACTAAGGCCAACCTGACAATAACGCACCTGTCCTCATGAATATCCAGATCAGCGACATCGGCCACGTCATCCAGTTGGCGATCGCGCCGGTCTTCCTGCTCACTGGCGTGGCAACCAAGCTGACGGTCCTGACCAACCGCCTGGCGCGCATCATCGACCGCACCCGTGTGCTCGACGATCGCCTCGCGGAAGGCGCCAACGAAGAGTATGCGGGCGAGCGCGAGACCCTCTATACCCGCGCCCACCTGATCAACACCGCCATCACGTCCAGCACCGCCTGCGGCCTGATGGTCTGCCTGGTGATTGCCCTGCTGTTCCTGGGCGATACCACCAACCTGCCGCTCGACCAGTACATCGCCGGCCTGTTCGTGCTCGCGATGCTCGGCCTGATCAGCAGCTTCGTTTATTTCCTGCGCGAGATCTTCATCGCCTCGCGCTTCATGCGCCTGCAACACACGCTGTCGCTCAAGCAGTCCCGCTAACGCTTCAATCGAACGGTTTTATCTCATGCACGACTATCAACGCCCCCCGACCCTTTACCGCTACGCACCGCAAGACGAACTCGAAGCCGCGCTGCGCGGCCAGTTCCGTTTGCTGCCCGACGGCGGCTTCCTGGCCCTGTCGTTTTCGACCGCCTGGGACAAGCAGCTGTTCGACGTGTTCAGCCCCGCCGACCGCTGCCTGGTGATCCACAATACCGAGGAATTCGGCGAACGCCTGCACCGCGCGGTGCAGCGCACGCTTCCCAACTGGGCCGGCATCGATGGCGAGGTCACCTACGGCACGCGCTCGCCGCTGGGCGCCGCCTTTACCAAGAGCCTGGGCCAGTCGCGCGAACAGGAATGGCAGTTCGCCTGGCGTTCGATGTCGCCGGGCGCCAGCCTCAATCCGGTTGTCATCAATATCGGCAATATCGAACAGTTCGCCGAACTGCGCGAACGCGACTTCCGCCCGTCCTGACGCGGCGAAAGCCGTTTAGTAACATCCCTCCACGAAATCACGGTGTAATGCCGTGATGACGCATTCCACCTATCCACACCTCCTCGCCCCGCTCGACCTCGGTTTTACCACCCTGAAGAACCGCGTGATCATGGGCTCGATGCACACCGGGCTCGAAGACCGCTTCTATAACTACGGCAAGCTCGCGGCGTTCTACGCCGAACGCGCGCGCGGCGGCGCCGGCCTGATCGTCACCGGCGGGATCTCGCCGAACCGCCAGGGCTGGCTGCTGCCTTTCGGCGGCACCCTGAACTTCCTCGGCGACGTGCCGAACCACCGGCGCGTCACGCGCGCGGTGCATGACGAGGGCGGCAAGATCGTGCTGCAGATCCTGCACGCGGGCCGCTACGGCTACCAGCCCTTCGTGGTGTCGGCATCCAGCATCAAATCGCCGATCTCCAAATTCAAGCCGAAGGCGCTGGATGCGCGCGGCATCGAGCACACCATTGCGTCCTATGCGCGCTGCGCGAAACTGGCGAAAATGGCCGGCTACGACGGCGTCGAAGTGATGGGCAGCGAAGGCTATTTGCTGAACCAGTTCCTGTGCGCGCGCACCAACAAGCGCACGGACGACTGGGGCGGCTCGATCGGGAACCGCATGCGCCTCGCAGTCGAGGTGGTGCGCCGCATCCGCGCAGCGGTCGGTCCGGACTTCATCCTGATGTACCGCCATTCGGTGCTCGACCTGGTTGAAGGCGGCAATACCTGGGACGAAGTGGTGGCCGTCGCCAAGGCCCTGGAGGCGGCCGGCGTGACCATCCTGAACACCGGCTACGGCTGGCATGAGGCGCGCGTTCCCACCATCGTCACCTCGGTGCCGCGCGCGGCGTTCGCGCAAGTGGCGGGCCGGCTGCGCGCCGAAGTGGGCATCCCTGTCGTCGCCTCGAACCGCATCAACATGCCGGATGACGCCGAAGCGCTGCTGGCGCAGGGCAGCGCCGACATGGTGTCGATGGCGCGGCCCTTCCTGGCCGACCCGGACTGGGTCGTCAAGGCGGCGGGTGGCCGGGTCGACGAAATCAATACCTGCATCGCCTGCAACCAGGCTTGCCTGGACCACACTTTTCAAAACAAGCGCGCCAGCTGCCTGGTCAATCCGCGCGCCTGCCACGAGACCGAACTGGTGTTTCGCAAGTCCGCGCGGCCACGCCGTGTCGCCGTGGTCGGCGCCGGGCCGGCCGGCCTGTCCGCCGCCACCGTCGCCGCCGAATGCGGCCACCGGGTCACGCTGTTCGACGCGCTGGGCCACATCGGCGGCCAGTTCAACGTGGCGATGCGCGTACCGGGCAAGGAAGAATTCGCCGAGACCATCCGTTATTTTGGCCGCAAGCTGGAATTGACCGGCGTCGAGCTGCGCCTGGGTGCGCGCGTCACGCGCGACGAACTGGTGGCCGAAGGCTACGACGACGTGATCGTCGCCACCGGCATCGTCACGCGCAAGCCGAAGATCGAGGGCATCGACCACCCGAAGGTCCTGAGCTACCTCGACGTGCTGCGCGACGGCAAGCCGGTGGGCCGCAAGGTGGCCATCATCGGCGCCGGCGGCATCGGTTTCGACATGGGCGAATTCCTGGTGCACGACCCGAGCGTGCCGCTGCCGGTGCCGCCTGCGCACTGGATGGCGGAATGGGGTGTCGATCCGGCGTCGAACACGCCGGGGGGGCTGGTGCCGCAGGTCGCACCGCATCCGCCGCGCCAGGTCTGGCTCCTGCAGCGCAAGACCACGCGCCCTGGCGCAGGCCTGGGCAAGACCTCTGGCTGGGTGCACCGCGCCACCCTGGTGCGCAACGGCGTCCAGATGCTGGCCGGGGTGCAGTACGACCGCATCGACGACGCCGGCCTGCACATCACGGTCGGCGGCGAGCAGCGCGTACTGGACGTGGACAATGTGGTGATCTGCGCGGGGCAGGAGAGCCTGGCGGAGCTGATGCCGGCGGAAGGGAGCAAAGTCGGGCCGCGCTTCCACAAGATCGGCGGGGCGGCGCTGGCGGCGGAGCTGGATGCGAAGCGGGCGATTCGGGAAGGGGCGGAGCTGGCTGCGCGGCTTTGATGAGCGTTGGCGGATACGCGTACAAACTTGGGTTCCGGCGAAGGCCGGAACCCAAGTTTGCAAGCGTCGTGTTACTTTTTGCGAACCACCACACACCCGATCGAATACCCCGCCCCAAACGAGCAGATCACGCCATTCGCGCCGCTCGGCATGTCGTCCTGGTACTTGTGGAACGCAATGATCGATCCCGCCGACGAGGTATTCGCATAGGTATCGAGGATCACCGGCGCCTCGCCCGGCTCCGCATCACGCCCCAGCAGGGTGCGGGCGATCAGCAAATTCATGTTCAGGTTCGCCTGGTGCAGCCAGTAGCGCGACACGTCCTTGATCTCGAGGCCGGCATTTTTCACCGTGGCGGCGATCATCTCGGCGGCCATCGGGCACACTTCCTTGAAGACCTTGCGGCCCTGCTGGCGGAACAGCTTGTCCGGCGCGCCGATGCCGGCTTCGTCGAAGCGGTTCATGAAGCCGAAGTTGTTGCGGATGTTGTTCGAAAACTTGGTCTTGAGCTTCGTGTCGAGTATCTCGAACTGGTGGCGGCTGGTGGCCGTCTCCGCCGCTTCGATGACGACCGCGGTGCAGGCGTCGCCGAAAATGAAATGGCTGTCGCGGTCGCGGAAGTTCAGGTGGCCGCTGGTGATTTCCGGGTTCAGCATCAGCACGGCGCGCGCGCGGCCGCTTTGCACCGCGTCGACGGCGGTGGCGATGCCGAAGGTGGCCGACGAGCAGGCCACGTTCATGTCGAAGCCGAAGCCTTCGATGCCCAGCAGCTCCTGCACCTCGACCGCCATGGCCGGGTAGGGGCGCTGCATGTTGGAGCAGGCGACCAGCACCATGTCGATGTCGGATGGCTGCTTGCCGGCGCGGTCCAGTGCCTCGCGCGCAGCGGCCACGCACATCTCCGCCTGCAGCGACAATTCTTCGTCGGCGCGCTCGGGAATGCGGGCGGTCATGCGCGCCGGATCGAGGATGCCTTCCTTCTCCATCACGTAGCGCGACTTGATGCCGGAGGCCTTTTCGATGAAGCCGCTGCTCGACGCTTCCAGAGGGGTAGCCTCGCCGGCCGCGATCGCCGCGGCGTTTTCCTGGTTGAACAGCTCCACATAGGCGTTATAGGCCGTCACCAGCTCGTCGTTGGAGATGGAATACGGTGGCGTAAACAGGCCGGTGCCGCTGATGACGACAGGTTTCATGGTCGGGACTTTCAAAGAAAATAACAGGCGTTACCTGCAAGATGCGGCGATTCTACACGCTCGCGCGGGGCCTGGGAATTGGCCGGCCCGACAACGAAGATGCCTTTTTACTCAGCGCGCGTGCTGGGCCAGCGTGGCGCCGCCGGGCCGGCGCGACAGCTGCACCGGCTGGCCCTTCAGGTGGCGCAGCGCCTGCGCCAGCTGGAAATCGCTGGCGCTGCCGTAATCGAGCGGCTTGCGCTGGCGTGCCTCGGCCAGCAGCCGCATCTGCTCTTCGATATCGTCTTCGCGGGTGGCCGCTTCTTTGTCGCGGTCGTTCGACAGGTGGCGCTCGAGGTCGGCCTCGCGCATGCGCAGGGCGTTCAGGCCGTCGCCATCGAGGGTTTCGTCGACGGCCAGGTCGGGCAGGATGCCGCGCGCCTGGATCGAGCGCCCGGCCGGGGTGTAGTAGCGCGCGGTGGTGAGCTTGACCGCGGCGTCGTGGCCGATCGGGCGGATGGTCTGCACCGAGCCCTTGCCGAAGGTCTGGCTGCCCAGGATGGTGGCGCGCTTGTAGTCTTGCAGGGCGCCGGCGACGATTTCCGAGGCCGAGGCCGAGCCGGTGTTGACCAGCACGACCATCGGCAGGGTCTTGAAGGCTTCCGGCAGCGTCGAGAGCGGATCGCCCCCGCTGCGCAGCATGTAGAACTCGGGACGGCCATAGAAGCGCTGGCGCGAATCGGCCAGCTGGCCGTTGGTCGAGACGATCTCGGCGTCTTTCGGCAGGAAGGCGGCGGCCACGCCGATCGCGCCCTGCAGCAGGCCGCCGGGATCGTTGCGCAAATCGAGCACGATGCCTTTCAGGTCAGGGTCCTGGCGGTACAGGGCCTGCAGCTTGGCGGCCATGTCGTCCACCGTCGGCTCCTGGAACTGCGAGATGCGCAGCCAGGCGTAGCCCGGTTCGACCATTTTCGCCTTGACGCTTTTCTGGATGATTTCGCTGCGCACGATGGCAAAGCGCAGCGGGGCAGGGGAGTCCTTGCGCGTGATGGTGAGCGTGACCCGGGTGCCGGGCTCGCCGCGCATGCGCTTGATCGCTTCGTCGATCGGCAGGCCCTGCACCGGATGGCCGTCGATCTGGGTGATCAGGTCGCCCTCCTTGATGCCGGCGCGCCAGGCGGGGGAATCCTCGATGGGGGCGACGATCTCCACGAAGCCATCGTCGCTTTCGGAGATCTCGATGCCAAGGCCGACGAAGCGGCCCTCGGTGCCTTCGCGCAGCTCGCGGTAGGCGCGCGGGTCGAGGTAGGCCGAGTGCGGGTCGAGCGAGGCGACCATGCCGGAAATGGCTTGCGAGAGCAGCGCCTTGTCTTCGACCGGCTCGACATAGGTGGCCTTGATGACGCCGTAGACGTCGGCCAGCTGGCGCAGCTCGGCCAGCGGCATGCCGGCGTCGACCGGCTTCTGGGCCAGGGCGGAGAACTGCATGGTAAGGGCGACCCCGGTGATGGCGCCGAGGCCGACGAGACAGGAATTCTTGAAAGTGGAGCCCATGGTTCACCCGGTTTGGCCGTGCGCGGCCGTCACGCATGAGATAGCGCGAGTCCAGTATAAACCCGAACATCGGCCGCTGCCCTGAACCTCGCCAAACTTCGAAGCAATACATATCAATCGGCCGGCGCGCGCGCCGCCTGTTACGACTTCTTGAGCTTGGTAAGCAATTGTAAGAGTCCAAGCGAGCGCGAGGGCCGAGTCATATAGTCAATCTCAGTTTTTCTCTCTCTCTCCACTTTTTGAAGTGGTCTTGCCCGCGGCCCCCTCCGCGGGCTTTTTTATGTCCCGCGCTGTTCCAGCATTCACTTTCCGGGCGTAAATTGGCAGTCCGTCCGGATGTTGTGGTGGCGTACCAACACATGCATATGCAATAACACCCATCCTGCATGTATCGAAAAGTAAAAAAGCACCGATGGCCGTTGCCGCCTCTTGCGCACGGGCTAGAATGGGCCTCAGCCCCTGCCGTCCTGGACGGCGGGCGCACCTACCGGGATGCCCCCTAAGTAAAACAATAAAGAAGCATGAAGAAACTCGTATCGATCGCCTGCCTGGCGATGCTCGGCCCAACCGTGGCCCACGCCGGCGGCCAGTCGGCGGATCCCGGCGTGGCCCAGCCCGTCCAGGACACCCCGAAGGCCCCGGCCGCCGGCGACAAGCTGCAGCAGGTGACGATCAGCGGCAGCCGCGCCAACGATACCGACCAGCGCCGCCTCTCCACCGCCGGCAAGATGGTGTTCGGCCGCGAGGAACTCGACCGCAACGGCGACAGCAATGTCGGCGACATCCTCAAGCGCCTGCCGGGCGTGACCATGGGCGGCGCACCGGGTGGCCGCGGAGGCGGCGGGGTGCGCATGCGCGGCATGGGCAACGGTTATACCCAGATGCTGGTCAACGGCGAGCGTCCGCCTCCGGGCTTCTCGCTCGAGTCGCTGCCGCCCGACCAGGTCGAGCGCATCGAAGTGATGCGCGGCCCGGTCGCCGAGCACAGCACGCAGGCGATCGCCGGCACCATCAACATCATCCTGCGCGAAGGCTACCAGCAGAAGGACAAGCAGGTCCGCCTGAGCGACAGCGTCACGCGCGGCCTGCATTCGCCCAACGTGTCGGTGGCGGTGCCGGGCAAGTCGGGCAAGCTGTCGTGGCTGACCAATGTCATGGTCAGCCAGAACCGCAACGAGAACGAGACCACCACCTACGACCGCGTCGAGCGCCGCGACGGCAGCCTCGATAGCGAGCAAATCCTGCGCGGCACCAGCGATGCGCGCTCGACCGGCCTGCACATGACGCCGCGCTTGACCTATGCGTTCGATAACAAGGACACGCTGACGGTCCAGCCCTTCATCGGCATCAACCGCAACAAGAGCCGCCTGGCCAACCAGGCCGAGCGCCTGGGCGGCACGCCGGCCTATGGCCGCCTGGCCCAGGAGTCGGAATCGGATGCGGCCTTTATTCGCGTGATGGGCAACTGGCTGCACCGGATGGAGGGCGGGGCCAAGCTGGACCTGAAACTCAGCGGCGGCGGCATGAACAACGAGAGCAGCAGCCTGCGCCGCACCTTCGGCTTCGATGGCGCGCCGCTGCGCGTCTACAACGACGAAGGCGACATGCGCTTCCGGGGCCTGAGCAACAATGGCAAGTACACCCGGCCGGTGGGCAAGGGCCATTTGCTGGCGGTCGGCTGGGACATCGAAGGCACGCGCCTGAGCCAGACCCAGGTCGCGGAAGACGATGGCGGCCCGCTGTACGAAGAATCCGGCGCCAATCTCGCGGCCGCGCAGCGCCGCATCGCCTTCTTCGCCCAGGACGAATGGGACATCACCGAACGCTGGTCGGCCTACCTCGGCCTGCGCTGGGAAGGCATCCGCACCACCAGCAGCGGCCGCGCCAACGACGTGAAGAACGTCAGCCGCGTCTGGAGCCCGGTGCTGCACACGGTCTGGCGCATTCCCGGCACCCAGAAGGACCAGGTGCGCGCCAGCCTGACCCGCAGCTACCGCGCCGCGCCGCTGCAGGACATGATCGCCGCGCCGACCATCTCGGCCGACAATTCCTTCGTGCGTCCCGACCGCAGCGGCAACCCGGCGCTTGAACCCGAGCTGGCCACCGGCATCGACCTGGCCTATGAACACTATATCGGCAAGACCGGCATCGTCTCGGCCAGCG
The DNA here is from genome assembly GCF_059685935.1 of Telluria sp. ZT3P39. NCBI lineage: Bacteria > Pseudomonadati > Pseudomonadota > Betaproteobacteria > Burkholderiales > Oxalobacteraceae > Telluria > Telluria sp. ZT3P39. The sequence continues at coordinate 209,895 of NZ_JCASIH010000006.1, read as the reverse complement.
CTTTCGTGCGCAATGTCGATGGCCTGATCCGCCGCGTGGTCGAAGAAGTGCCGACCAGCCAGGGCCTGCGCTGGATCTCGCGCCCCGTCAACGTGGGCGACGCCAGGACCAGCGGCATCGAACTCGAAGCCAAGTTCACGCTGAACGACGTCATGAAGGACGCCACGAACGTCGACCTGCGCGCCAACTACAGCCGCTTCTGGTCCGATGTCGACGGCATTCGCGGTCCCTACAACCGCCTCGAGGGCCAGGCCGAGCAGACCGCCAACCTGGGCGCCGACTGGCGCCTGAAGTCGATGCCGCTCACGCTTGGCGCGAGCGTCAACTGGACCCCGGAACTGCTGGTGCAGCTCAGCGACGAAGAATTGTCGCGCGCGGGCTCCAAGCGCCAGATGGATGTGTATGGCCTGTGGCGGTTCTCCGCCAACACGCAATTGCGCGTGTTCGGCAACAACCTGCTGGCGCAGAACTATGACACGGCGCGTTTCGTGACCGTGCCCGAAGTCTTTACCTCTACCCAGGCGCGTACCTACGCGACTGTCGGCGTGCGCCTGGAGCTCAAGCTCTGATGACGCATATTGGAAGAACGGCCACAAGCCGCTCATTTTTCAGCAACTTTCCCAGCAACTAAGGACACCCCCGTGAAGCGACTCCTTTTGAGCACCCTGACCCTGTCGATGATGGCGGCCTTCGCCCATGCGGCAGACCCTGCCCCTGCCAAGCCGGCCGGCGCGCCGATCTCCGGCATCGACACGCAGTACATCGACACCAGCGTGCGCCCGCAGGACGATTTCTTCACCCACCTGAACGGCAAGTGGCTCAAGACCACCGAGATCCCGAGCGACAAGGCCAGCTGGGGTACCTTCATGAAGCTGCGCGACGACACCACGCCGCAGATCAAGGCCATCATCGAGGCCGCGCAGGCGGACAAGTCGGCCAAGCCTGGGTCGGAAACCCGGAAGATCGGCGACCTGTACGCCAGCTACATGGACGAAGCGCGCCGCGAAGCCCTGGGCACCAAGCCCTTGAGCAGCGAGCTGCAGAAGATCCGCTCGCTCAAGGACAAGAAAGCCCTCCCAGGCCTGGTGGCGCACCTGTCGAAGATCGGCGTGTCGACCCCGTACGGCATCTACGTCAACCAGGACATGCGCAAGTCGAGCGAGCACGTCGTGTACATCTCGCAAAGCGGCCTGGGTATGCCGGACCGCGACTACTACCTGAAGCAGGACGACGCCAAGCTGGCCGAAGTGCGCGCCAAATACCTCAAGCATGTCGAGCAGACCCTCGTGCTGGCCGGCGAAAAGGATGCCGCGGCCCAGGCCAAGGCCATCGTCGACTTCGAGACCGAGCTCGCCAAGGTGCAGTGGACCCGCGTCGAGAACCGCGACCCGGTCAAGCGCTACAACAAGATGAGCGTGGCCGAGCTGGGCAAGCTGGCGCCGGGCTACGACTGGAAGGCGGCGCTGGGCGCGGCCGGCTTCGGCAACAAGGTCGACACCGTCATCGTCAACCAGCCGAGCTATTTCAAGGGCCTGAACGACGTGCTGGCCAGGACCGAGCTGTCGACCCTGAAGTCCTATTTCGAATGGCAACTGCTGCGTGAGTTCTCGCCGCTGCTGTCGAAGGCCTTCGTGGAGCAGAGCTTCTCGTTCTACGGTACCGCGCTCTCTGGCGTCTCCGAGCAGGCGCCGCTGTGGAAACGCGGCGTGGGCGCGCTCGAGGGCGCGCTGGGCGAAGCGGTCGGCAAGCTGTACGTGAAGGAGCACTTCCCGGCCGAGCGCAAGGCGCGCATGGAAGAGCTGGTGAAGAACCTGATCATCGCCTACGGCCAGTCGATCGACAACCTCGAGTGGATGAGCCCGGAAACCAAGAAGGAAGCCCGTGCCAAGCTGGCCAAATTCACGCCGAAGATCGGCTATACGGAAAAGTGGCGCGACTATTCGAAGCTCGCCATCAAGCGTGACGACCTGGTCGGCAACGCGATGCGCACCGCGAACTTCCGCTACAACTATCAGCTGAACAAGCTGGGCAAGCCGGTCGACCGTACCGAATGGGGCATGACGCCGCAGACCGTGAACGCCTACTACCGCAGCACCACCAACGAGATCGTGTTCCCGGCCGCGATCCTGCAGCCGCCGTTCTTCGACATGCGCGCCGACGATGCAGTCAACTACGGCGGCATCGGCGCCGTGATCGGCCACGAGATCGGCCACGGCTTCGACGACAAGGGCAGCCAGTCGGACGGCGACGGCAACCTGCGCGACTGGTGGAGCGACGCTGACCGCACCGCCTTCAAGGCCCGCACCGACAAGCTGGTGAAACAGTTCAACGGCTTCTCGCCGCTGCCTGGCTATAACGTGAACGGCGAACTGACCCTGGGCGAGAACATCGGCGACAACGCCGGCCTGTCGATCGCCTACAAGGCCTACAAGCTGTCGCTGAAGGGCCAGCCGGCCCCGGTCATCGACGGCCTGACCGGCGACCAGCGCTTCTTCATGGGCTTCGGCCAGGTGTGGCGCTCGAAGATGCGCGAAGCCCAGCAGATCAACCAGGTCAAGACCGACCCGCATTCGCCGGGCCAGTTCCGCGCCAACGGCACCGTGATGAACATGCCGGAGTTCTACGAGGCCTTCGGCGTGAAGCCGGGCGACAAGATGTACCTGGCGCCGCAAGATCGCGTCATCATCTGGTAATCTCGCGCTAGCAGGCACAATCTGAACGGGCCGGCGCAAGCCGGCCCGTTCAGCATGACGACAATAGAACATACACGGAGAGACGCATGAAACGACATTTGCTCAGCGCTGCGGCGCTGGTCCTGGTAGCCTCGATGGCCCAGGCCGAAACCGGCACCGGCGCTGCAGCCAGCGCCAAGAGCGGCGCCAAGGCAGCTGCGCTATCGTCCGGCATCGCGCTGGAATACGTGGAACCTGCAGTACGCCCGCAGGACGACTTCTTCCAGCACCTGAACGGGAAATGGCTCAAGACGGTCGAGATCCCGGCCGACAAGTCGACCTGGGGCGCCTTCCACCAGCTGCGCGACGACACCCTGCCGCAGCTGCGCGCCATCATCGAGCGCGCCGCTGCCGACAAGAGCGCGGCCGCCGGTTCGGAAACGCGCAAGATCGGCGACTTCTACGCCAGCTACATGGATGAAGCGCGCCTGGAGCAACTGGGCATCTCGCCCCTGAACGGCGAACTGGGCAAGATTGCTGCCCTGAAGGACAAATCCGAGCTGCCGGCAGCGTTTGCCCGCCTCGGCCGCCTCGGCGTGACCGTGCCCTTCGTGTTCTACATCCACCAGGATGCCAAGGATTCGACCAAGTACGTGGCCGACCTGTACCAGGCCGGCCTGGGCATGCCCGACCGTGACTACTACCTGAAGGGCGACGACGCCAAGCTGGCCGACATCCGCGCCAAATACCAGCAGCACGTCGAAAAGTTGCTGACCATGGCCGGCAGCAAGAACGCTGCCGCCGATGCGAAGGCGGTCGTCGACCTGGAAACCGAACTGGCCAGGGTCCAGTGGACCAAGGTCGAGAACCGCGACCCGATCAAGACCTACAACAAGGTCGAGCTGGCCAAGCTGGCCGAGCTGGCACCGGGCTATGACTGGAACGCCTGGCTCGATGCGGCTGGCTTGAAGGGCAAGGCTTCCTACCTGATCGTGAGCCAGCCAAGCTACCTGAAGGGCTTCGCCGAGGTCCTGAACCGCGTGCCGCTCGAGACCTGGAAGACCTACCTGCAGCTGCATACCGTGAACGGTTACGCCGGCTTCCTGTCGAAAGCCTTCGTCGACCAGCGCTTTGCCTTCAACGGCACCGTCCTGTCCGGCATTCCGCAGCTCGAGCCGCGCTGGAAGCGCGCGGTATCGACCCTGGAAACGAGCGTGGGTGAAGCGGTCGGCAAGCTGTACGTGAAAGAGCACTTCCCTGCCGAGCGCAAGGCGCGCATGGAAACCCTGGTGAAGAACCTGCTGGCGGCGTACAAGGACTCGATCAATACCCTCGACTGGATGAGCCCTGCGACCAAGAAGGAAGCCCAGGCCAAGCTGGCCAAGTTCACCCCGAAGATCGGCTACCCGAACAAGTGGAAGGATTACTCGGCGCTCACCGTCAAGCGCGATGACCTGGTCGGCAACGTGATGCGTTCGCGCGAAGTGGAATACAACCGCGAGATCAACAAGCTGGGCAAGCCGATCGACCGCGACGAATGGGGCATGACGCCGCAGACCATCAACGCCTATTACAACCCGGAACTGAACGAGATCGTGTTCCCGGCCGCGATCCTGCAGCCGCCGTTCTTCGACGCGAAGGCCGACGACGCGGTGAACTACGGCGGCATCGGCGCCGTGATCGGCCACGAGATCAGCCACGGCTTCGACGACCAGGGCTCGCAGTACGACGGCGACGGCAACATGCGAAACTGGTGGACCGCCGAAGACGGCAAGCGCTTCGCCGAAAAGACCAAGGTGCTGGTCAGCCAGTACGCCGCCTACAGCCCGCTGCCTGGCTATAAGGTCAACGGCGAACTGACCCTGGGCGAGAACATCGGCGACAACTCGGGCCTGGCGATTGCCTACAAGGCCTACAAGCTCTCGCTCAAGGGCAAGAAGGCCCCGGTGATCAATGGCCTCACCGGCGACCAGCGCTTCTACATGGGCTGGGGCCAGGTGTGGCGCACCAAGATGCGCGAGCCGGCGCAGATCGCCCAGATCAAGACCGACCCGCACTCGCCGGGCCAGTACCGCGCCAACGGCACCCTGAAGAACCAGCCTGGCTTCTACGAGGCATTCGGCGTCAAGCCGGGCGACAAGATGTACCTGGCGCCGAAGGATCGCGTGATCATCTGGTAAGCACGCGCCTGCATAGGCAATGAAAAACGGCCGCGATCTGCATCGCGGCCGTTTTTTTTAACCACTGCGCCGCTCAGGCGCAGCCGGTCTTACATGACAACGTTCGAGACGCTGCAGGTCTTGGCATAGCCCGGCTTCGGATCGCCGAAGACGGCGTTCGAGCACGACACGGAGCCGGTCACGACTTTCGTCGCATAGCTGCCGTTGTAGCCGTAACGGACTTCACGGGTGCCGGACACGGCGCAGGTGCCGCCTTCGCTGGCGCAAGTCGTCCAGCTCGCCGTCGTCGTGCTTGGCGCCGGGGCAGTCACGGTGGTCGTGGCGCTGAACTGGCAGGTCTTGCCATAGCCTGGCGCGGGGTCGCCGAATACGCCGTTGGTGCAGGCGACCGGACCGGTCAGCGTTTTGGTGACGAAGGCAGTCGCGGTGCCGTAGCGTACCTGGGCAGAGCCGCTGAACGAGCACCAGTTGCCTTCGGTGGCGCAGGCAGTCCAGCCGGTCGGGGTGGGGGCCGGAGCAGGTGCCGGCGCAGGTGCCGGAGCAGGTGCCGTCCCGGTCGTCGTCGAGCCCGTTTCGTATGCGCCGATGTCCAGCAGGCCCACTGCGGTCCGGGTTACACCCGAGGCAGGGTGCTTGTACTGGGCAACCGGGGTCAGGGACACGCCCGCCGCGGTGTTGCCCGGCGCCGAGCCGGCATTGATTACCAGGGCATTGGCCAGCGGCGTCAGGTCATAGGCTGCACGGTTGACGAAACCGGGCGAGGCCGAGCGGTAGTTGGTCTTTTCGACCGTGCTGGCCTGGGTGCTCAGGGTGCCGGTGCCGCCGAAGATGTTGTTCTGCAACAGGGCAGGCTTGGTCACGCCGGAACCGACGAACACGAAGGTGCCGCGGGCGGTATCGTCGTTCAGGAAGGTATTGTTGACGACGTACAGGTCGTGGCCCGGGTTGCTCGCGCCTTCTTCGCCGTAGGCGATCATGCCCGGGTTGTTGTTTGCTGCCGGCTGCTGGATCACGTTGCCGATGATATAGGTCGTGCCTGCGTTCGGCAGGTTGATCTCATAGCTCGGTTTGCCGCTGCCGGCCTGGCCGTCCGGCAGGCTCGAGAAACGGTTGTACACGATCGTGTTGACCCGTGCGCGCGACTTCAGGTTGTGCCCGACGTTGGCGTCGTGCGAGAAGTTGTAGCGGTAGGTCAGGCTGGCGACGTTGCCGATGTACAGGTTGTGGGTGTAGCCGGTGCCGTCGCCATTGCGGCCGAATTCGGTGGTTTCGATCAGGATGTTACTGGTACTGACTGCGTTGGCGAGGATACCGTTTTCGTTGTCGTGCAGGAAGGACGAGCGCAGCGTGAAATTGCTGCCTTCCAGGCGCAGGGCGGCGCCATTACGGTCCGGGACCTTGGCGCCGTACATTTCGACGTTCTCGACCACGACATTATTGCCGATGACGACCCAGGTGCCCTTGCCCATCGCATTCCTGCCGTAGGCATCGATCTTTGGACGGCCGTTGACGCCGCGAATGGTCAGGTTGCTGGCGTAGATGCCGCATACGTCACCGCTGTAGGTCTGGGCCTGGATCTCGACGATATCGCCATCCTTGGCTGCGGCGAAAGCGCCGCATGGGCTTGCATAAGTCTTGCCGGAACCCACTGAAAGCGTGGCAGCCGATGCCGGAAGGGCGGTCAGGAAACCTGCGATCAAAAGGCTATTTCGCAGGGTAGAAGAAGAAAACTGGTGCATCGCTATACCTCTGGTCAGAATGTCAAGATATGTGTCTGTAGGAAATTTTTTGCGACACATTTCCGGCCAGCATATACGATGCCGTGTGTAAAATCACGTGACCAATTGTAACAATCGGAACTTCTTCTTGCACTCCATAGAGAAAACAGGGTGGAAGTGTTAATTATCTATCACCACTCTATTTTGGCGTCATTTGCCGTCAACTTGACGTTATCTCGCAAAGTGAAACGGATGAGCTGGCTGATCGGTAAATTTTTTCGCTTGGAAATTAGTTGACCAATTGTCAAAGTTTGTGCCATGCAACAATCACCTTGATTTATAGAAGAAAAATAGTTGAATATCGAGCGACATGTTTTATTTTTAGCAATTATGATAGGGGTGAATGTCCCGTTTCGCGGTGCAGGCAGCCGCGAACGACACTGCATGTGTATCCGTACCCGCACGGGACCCCAGGGCCGTCCAGCGCAGGATGCAGGCAGTCAGCGCTCGCTACCCGAGCGTGCGAACCAACCTAGAAAGCGTCCGACGCCATGATCAAATTCAGTCTCATCATCCCCACCTATAATCGGTCCGATCTGCTGGCTGTTGCGCTCGACCATATCAGCAAGGCGCGCGTCCCGGCCGACATGGACCTCACGGTCATCGTCTCCGACAACAATTCGACCCCGGCCAACCAGGAAGCCAACAAGGCTGCCCTGCAGAACTATCCGGGCAAATCGAAATACTTGCTCGCCACCCAGCAGGGACGCTCCGCCGCGCTCAACTTCGCGCTGGCGCACACCGACGACGATTTCCTGGGCTTTGTCGACGACGACGAAAAGATCGATGCCGCCTGGTTCGAGGTCGTGGCCGGCTACCTGCGCGAGGGTGCGGTGGATTTCCTGGGCGGCCCGTACAAGCCGGATTGGGAATCGGCACCGCCGGATTGGCTGCCCATGCATGTCGGCGCCTACCGCGCAGTGCTGGGCTGGATCGAGCAAAGCGACCGCGCCCAGCCATTCAAGGACTTCGGCGGCAGCATCTGCGGCGGCAACTGCATCGTGCGCCGCACCGCCATGATCGAGGCGGGCGGGTTCGCGACCCATATCGGCCGCTCCAAGGGCAACCTGATGGGCGGCGAAGACGACGAACTGCACCATAACCTGCTGGCCAAGGGATTCCACGGCATCTACGATCCGGCCCTGATCATCTATCACTTCATCCCGAATTCGCGCATGACCCGTTCCTATCACCTGCGCTGGTCCTTCTGGTCCGGCGCCACGGTGGGAGTGCGCCATCAATGGCTGCCGCCCGAGCCCGTGCCCATGCTGCTCGGCTTGCCGCGCTACCGCTTCAGCAAGGCGATCACGGGATTGGTGGGTTACGTGCGTAACTTCTTTTCACACGCGCAAAACAGCAAGGCGACGGGCTTTACCGGCCTGATGGATGCCGTGTATTTGCTCGGCATCGCATACGGCAAATTTATCCTTGGAAGAAAAATGCAGAAACCGACGATGGTCGCTGCCGTTCCCCTGCATCCGCCTGCTTCCCATTCCTGAATGACAGATCGATGAGTTCCCTGCGTTCCAAACTTGCGTTCGAATTTTTCGCCACCAACGGGGCGACGGTCGCAAATTTCCTGCTGTCGATTTACATCGCGCGCATCCTCGAGCCAGCCGAGATCGGTATTTTTTCGATGGCGGCAGTACTGGTGGCATTTGCCCACGTGTTTCGCGACTTCGGCGTCGGGTCCTTCATCCGCAGCCAGAAGACCCTGACCACCGAATCCCTGCGCGCGGCGATGGGCGTCATGATCTGCGCATCCTGGACCTTCGCACTGGCCGTCTACCTGGCCGCGCCCTATGCCGCCAGCTATTACAAGCACCAGGGCGTGCAGGAAATCATGCAGGTGCTGGCGATCGGCTTCCTGTTCATTCCACTCGGCTCGATTCCGCAGGCCATGCTCGCGCGTGAACTGAATGTGCGGATTCCTGCCATCGTCAGCGCGGCATCGGTTGTCGCCTATGCCATCAGCTGCATCACGCTGGCCAAGCTGGGCTACAGTTACATGGCATTTGCCTGGGCTAACCTGATCAACATCATCGTGACCGTCACGGCCTATTCGCTGCTGCGGCCCAAGAATCTGCCGCGCTGGCCATCGCTGCGCGGCTGGCGCGAAGTGGTCAATTTCGGCGGCGGCACGATGCTGACCAATTCGATCCGTTCCGCCGACGCGGCCTTGCCCGACCTGATCATCGGCAAGCTCAGCGGAGCGCACGCCGTCGGCCTGTTCAGCCGCTCGAATTCCACGGTGAACATGCTGAACTATATTGCCGGCCCGACGATCAATTTCGCCACCTTGCCCTACCTGGCCAAAGTCCATCACAGCGGCGAGGACGTCTCGCGCGAGGTCAAGCGCATCATTGCCTATCTCACCGGCGTGATGTGGCCTGCGCTGGCGGTCATGGCCTTCGTGCCCGAAGACATTATTTTGCTGCTCTACGGCCCGGCCTGGCTCGGTTGCGCCCTGATCATCCCGGCCTTGTGCGTAGTGGCCGCGATCCAGACCTCGTTCTCGGTGCTGCAGCCGGCATTCACGGCGATGGGGCGGCCCTACCTGGCCGCTTCGCCCCTGATGGTGGGCATGCTGGCCAAGGGCGTGCTGGCGGTGGTCCTGTTCGATGGCACCCTGCAAGGCTTTGCCACGGCCTTCGTGCTGGGGGAGGTCCTGTCGATCCCTGCCTACCTGCTGCTTGCCCGCAAGACCATGGGGATCCAGGTCGCCCACTGGTTGTCGGCGACCTGGCGCAGCGCCGTCACGGTGCTGGCCATCCTGGCCTCGCTCTATCTGTTCGCGCCGGTGCTCGCGTCGGTAGGCCATCCGGCCGGACGGCTGCTGTTGGTCGGGCTGTTCACTTTCGTTGTCTGGTCCGCCGCGCTGCTCTTGCTGCGCCACCCGCTGGCCGAGGAACTGCTGCGCGCGAAGAACTTGTTATCCACCCGCCTGGCGCGGGCATAACACGGCAAGCCTGCACAGCGGGCAAGTCAATTAAAAAAGCTGCCTGGATGCACATCCAGGCAGCTTTTTTTCATGCGACCGCCGCTGGCAGCAGGCAATGATCACCGGGCCGGCAGCCTGCGGCGGAAGTATCTCTGCGAGGGCGAATCGACCGCGTGGTGCAGCAGCACCGACAGGACCAGCACGGCCAGGAAGGACAGCCAGAGGTAGACCTGGTTGACCTGGTCAGTGTTGGACACGAAACCGGCCTTGAGGAGGTCGTAGACCAGGTAATGCACCATATAGGTCGAATACGAAATCTCGCCCAGGTAGACCAGCGGCGGCGTGGAGAGCGCGCGCGTGATCCACGACGAGGTCACGCTCAGGTAGGCGATCAGGAAGGCAAAGGCGGCCGGGATCAGCGAAAAGTCGGGAATCGGGGTGGCCACGTACAGAACGCACAGCGCGACGAAGCCGGCCAGCGCGGCGCCCGACCAGGCTTCGAGGAAAGCCTTGTGGTGGACGAACAGGGAACCGATGAAGACGCCCATGAGGAATTCCAGCATGGTGCGCACCAGGGCCATGCGCGGAATGTCCGAGCCCAGGGAGTGCAGGCCGCCCAGCGAATAGATCAGGTGCAGGAGCAGCGCGACCAGTGCGATCACGACCAGGTGCGCCGCGATGCCGCCGCGCAGCTTGCGCAGGCTGAAGGCCATCAAGGGGAAGAACAGGTAGACGAACCATTCCGAGCTGATCGACCAGGACGGGACGTTCCAGGTCAGGTCGCTGCCGACCCACATATGGACCAGGAACATGCTCTGGATGAAAGAACTCCAGGTATACGATGCGGGCGCCGTGCCGCTGCTCGACAGGAAGGTGAAGGCGCCGAACAGCATCAGGTAACCGCCCAGCATCACGAGATGCAGCGGGTAGATGCGCGAGAAGCGGTTCCAGTAGAATTTGCCGATGCTGCGCGGGGAATTATCGGTCAGCTTGGCGTGATAGCTCAGGAAAATCACGAAGCCGCTCAGCAGGAAGAACAGGTCAACCGCCAGGTAGCCGTGCGAAATAATATTCCTGAGCGGCCCGGAGACCGAATCGCCCATCAGGCCCAGCGAGTGGTAGAACACCACCCACCAGGCACAGATGCCCCGCAAGCCTGCAAGTTGATTGAGCTTCACAGTGTCACACGTCCTTTTTCTTTGAGCTGGTCGCGCGCCACGCGCGCGGCATACTGGTCGATCGCGATCGTCAGGCTGACCATGTAGAAGATGAAGGGCTGGTAGGCGATGCCCACGAACGCGCCGCCGGCAAGGAAAATCACGATGGCCGTCGTCAGGGCATCGGCCAGTCCGACCAGCCAGGCCATGCCGGGCTGGTCGCGCCAGGTCTTCTTCAGCTTGCGCAGCTTGAGCAGCGCCAGCACGATGATCGAGAAATACAGGGCGAAGCCCACCATGCCCTGTTCTCCCAGCACTTCGAAATAAATGCTGTGGAAGGCCTTGCCGCCCATCTGCCCGTCGGGCAGGTAATGGACCACGCCATCTTGCGACACGGCCACGATCCGATTGTGCATATAGGCGTCGAAGCCGCCGCCCAAGGGATTGCTGGCGACAAAGTCGAGCGTCCATTCCCAGACCTTCAGCCTGCCGAGCGCGGACGAGTCGGCGTTATAGGTCTCGATGGTCGACATGCGCGCGCCCCAGGGGGTCGAGGACAGGTCGATGTTCATCAGGATGATCGCCGCCAGTGCGGTGCCACCGATCCACCACATCTTCTTCTTCGACTTGAGCATCGACAGCGCGCACAAAGTCACCACTGCGATCACGCCGGTGCGCGCGGTCGTGCCCACCACCGCGGCCAGGGCCGTGACGATGATCCCGGCGAACAATGCGAAGGTCAGCAGGTTTTTGGGGAACAGCAGGGTATGGCGCATGATGAAGAGGATCAGCGGGATCAGCATCACGCACACCACGGCCAATGTGCTGCTCTCGGACAGGCCGGTATTACCCGAGCCCATGATCGCCAGCACGCCATAGCCCCCGCCGCCGAGCGCGGTCTTTACGCCGGCCGAGAAGAAGATGGTGCTGGCGGCAAAAATGAAGACCAGGATGAAGGCTTCGATCTGCACCCGGGAACGGAAGATGTACGGGATGAGCAGGGCGAAGATCAGGACCTTGGACGCCCAGTCCCATTTCGTCCATGCGCGGTCGGGGAAGGCCGACATCGAGGTGGTCAGGGTTACCCAGATGGCGAACATGGCGATCAAGACCAGGATCGCGCCGAATTTGGGCGGGGATTTCCGGTCCTTCAGCGCGAACAGCGACAGGGTGGCCAGGGCCGCGATGAAGGACAGCGGCATGCCGTTGACGATGGAGTAGGCGAGTTGCTGGGGCTTGACGATATCGACCCAGACAAAACCCAGTGCCGCGGCGAATGCGGCGGAAAACCCCATGAACATCAGGCCGGCAAAAATTGCCGTCAAAAAAAGACTTTGCATACGTGTGTGAGGCCTTGCGCAACGTTGGCGGGAGACCCGAGGACCGCCCGGAGCAGAGGAAATGCCGGGGCTGTGCGTTTACTTGCGAATGTCCTGGGTAGTCTGTGGTGGCTGGGCTTGTTCGCTGCCGGAAAACCAGGGCAGCAGCCTGTCGAGCTTGATGGCGCGGAAGACTGTGTAGACGATCAAGGTGCTGAAAAGAAAAATTGCCGCGTTGTCAATCATGACTTCCTGCCTTTAACGGGTGCTGCCTTCTTGAAGAGTTGCCAGAACGAACGGGCACTAGAATACCACGTGAGGTGGAGCAACACCGTTGCGCCCATGGTCTTTTTGTTGTCGTTTTGGTACCAAACTGCGACAGTGCGAAAAAAAAGCGGAAGCCCCTGGGGACTCCCGCTTTCCGGTCGATGCCCGGCTTAGCGTGGCACGACGGCGTATTGCGGTTCGGTTGCGTAGTCCGGCTTGAACGGACGCGCCGCGAACAGCGACCAGGCTTTTGCACCGGCGGCATTGGCGCCGACGGCGTAGGCCAGGGCCGGCTGCATGATGGCCTGCGAGCCGTTGGTGGTGACACCGCTGACCATCTCGCCGGTACGCAGCTTGAGCAACGAAGCCATGATCGAGCTGCCGCACTCCGACTGCAGGACCGTCAGCGCGTTGTTGGCCTGATATACCTGGCCAATCGTCGTGTAGAACGGCGCGGTGGAGGTATCGCGTACCTTCATGCTGTACAGCGGCGCTTCGATCCAGCAGAAGCCGCTGCCCACCATGCGATCGACCACGAATTTCGACTTCCAGGTCAGCAGGGGCTGGGCGTTGCTGAAGCCGAGCTCGACCATGCGGCCGATCACCATGGTGAAGAAGTCATCCTGCCATGGGGCCAGGCCGGTGTTGCCGTCGTACTCGATGGCATAGCCGTTGGTGATGACGCCGAGCTTGTTCGCTGCCGTATTGCTGATGTAGGCCGTGTTGTACCAGTCGATATTGTGGTTCACGACGGCGGTAAAGTTGGCCTTCTGCGGATCGTTGTCCGGCGTGATGTAGGCAGCTTCCGTCACGGTACGCATTGCCCATGCCTGGGCACGCACCTGGTCGGACTGCACCAGCCCCTTGCCGGCCTGGCGGTAGCCAGGATTGTTGTAGAAGCTGCTGTAGTTAGCCCAAAATTGCAGCTCTTCCAGGTGGTAATAGTCGCCGGTCACGAGGTAAGGCACGTAGGCGAAGGCTGCCTGGTGCGCCGTGTCGGCGGTCATTGGGGTGTTGCACAGCGTTGCCGGGCAATCCGGGAAGGCCTCCTTCTGGCGGGTCGCCGGATTGATCGTGTCGTTGCCGCTGGTGATGATCGACATGTACGGGTACTGCGCCAGGGTGACCGGACGGCCGGTGTTCTTGTCGCGGTAGTGGGTCGACCATGCGCCGGCCGAGTCCGACATGCCCAGCGAGACATCCTTCATGCGCTGGTCCATGCTCAGCAGGTAGAGTGCATTCCAGGACGGCATCAGGCCGATATCGCTGCGGGCGCCGGTGGTCGGCATGTAGGGCTGGCCGACGCCAGGCTGCATCGGGCCGTTCTTGCTGGTGGTCCAGCGCGAGTTCCAGGAAGCGATCGTGGTATCCTGGATGACCAGCGACTGGTCATAGTTCGGCAGTGCCTTGCTGGCGAGCAAGTATTTGGTATTGTGACGCACGTTCAGCACCTGCTTCTGGCCCCACCAGAACACCTTGCGCCAGCGGGCGTGGTGGTAGTGGTTCAGCGCAGCCTGCGAATAGACCGCCTGGCCACCGACCAGCATCTGGGCGTCGTAGGTCAGGTTTTGCGGCGCGGCCTGGTAGGCCCACCCGTTTTCCAGCGTGACGTCGACGCGTGCGCTGTTGCTGCCAGCATAAGAACGGATGGCGAACTGTGCAAACAGGTGAGGATGTTCCGTGCCCGAGGCGGTTTTCAGCGGCGCCGACACCACCCACTCATTGACCAGCGATCCCGACAGCCAGCTCGTATATTTGCCGGCTTTCAGCAGCGCGTCGGCCGAGGCCGTGTATTGCACGCCGCTGATGGTCGCGTTGAAGCCCGCAGTGAAGCCGTCATTCAACAACGATGCTGGCGTTGCCGCGGCAGGCGCCGCCGCAGCCGTGGCCTTGACCAGGGTGATGTTTTGCACGTCGTTGGCTGCACTGCTCGGCAGCTGCGCCGTGATGACTGCGTGGCGCAGCGAGCCGTCGGCATGGCGCGCCTTGACGTCGACCTGCAGCGGCACCGCGGCGCCGCTGGCGCTCAGACCGGTGACGGTTTCACCGCTGGCGACGTGGCCCTGGGCAAACACTTGTCCAAAGGTCGCGGCTGCGTTGGTTTGCGTCACTGCCGTCGGGTTGGCCAGCTGGACTGCGGTGATGCCGCCAGCCTGGACGACAACCGGGCTCAGGTTAGGCGCCGGGGCAGGTGGCGGGGCTGGGGTCGGGGTCGGAGAGATGACCAGCGACGTCGACTGCGTCACGCTGCCGACGCTGCAGGACTTGCCTTGGCCGGGGGCCGGATCGCCGAAGACCGAATTGGCGCAGGCCACCGGGCTGGTGACCATCTTGGTGACATAAGCGGTCGCGGTGCCGTAGCGAACCTCGGCGGTACCGCTGAAGGTACACCAGTTGCCTTCGGTAGCGCAGGCGTTCCAGCTGATTGTCGTCGTCGGTGGCGCAGCGAGAGCGATCACCGGGGCGCTCGCAATGCTGCAGGACTTGCCGTAACCGGGAGCCGGGTCGCCGAACACGGCGTTCGAGCACGCAACCGGGCCGGTAATCGTCTTGACCGCGAAATTGCTGCCATAACCATAGCGTACCTCGGCAGTGCCGCTGACGTTGCAGGTACCGCCTTCGGCGGCGCATTGGGTCCAGGTGGTTTCAGCGGTCGATGACGGAAGATAGGAGGTACTGGCCCGCGTTGCTGCCATCGTACCAGTTGCGCTGGCCATCGCGTCGTCCGGTGCGGCATCGGTGCCACCACCGCATGCCGACAAGCCGGCGCAGAGCGCCGCGAGGAGAATCGAGAGAGGGGTATGGGATGTGTAACGCATGATCTAAACGTGTCCTAGAAAGTAACGGCGTAATAAATAGTGCCGTACGGATACATTTAGGTTACAGCGGAAAAACAAATGGCTACAGGAAAAATTCGAAATAGATACTGAAAAAATTCCCAAAAACAACAAACGATTATCATCCGCACCACTCTTGTTGTCAATAAACATTTATTTCAAGCATCATTTAGTGATGTGTTTACGAAACAAAATGTCGGCGATTTTTGCCTGTTTCAGCTTGTGGGATAATCCAGCGCCTTTTACCGTAGCGCAATTTCAGAAATTGCTTATGATCAACTAATTTGCCTTTTTAACACGCGTCGATGATGAATATCCTGACAACCCAATGGTCCTGCCATGGCTCGGCATAAAGGCTCACATCGCGCCGGCGCCGGGTACCGCCGCCGTTGGCTCGGCGCGGGCGTGGCCGTGCTGGTGCTGGCTGCCCTCGCCACCGGAGCGATCCTGTCGAGGCTGGACGATGCGGGTATCGCGCCGCGCTCGCTGGGTCCCTATATAGAGCGCCGCAGCGATGGGCACCATGCGGTGATCGAAACGGCTGGGCAGGTCGTCGGCGCGTGGCTGGTGCGCGCCGACCGTGGCGAGCCGGCCTGGCGCGCGGCGCCATGGTCGGGCAGGGTAGGGATGCAGCCGACGGGGGTGGCCGCACCGCCGGAGTCCGGCGGACAGGAAGTCCTGGTTGCCGACAGTGCCGGGCTGCTGCGCGCACTTGCCGCAGCGCTGCCGGGCCAGGTCCTGACCCTGCTGCCGGGCCGTTACCGGATCGAGCGGATGGTCGAGCTTGCCCGTCCGGGCAGTGCCGCGGCGCCGATCGTGGTGCGTGCCCACCAGGCGGGCAGCGTCCAGCTCGACATGGCGACCGAAGAGGGGTTCCGTGTGTCCGCCCCTTACTGGCGCTTCGAAAACCTGGTTTTCCAGGGCGCCTGCGCCAACAACAGTTGCGAGCACGCCTTCCATGTGGTGGGCAATGCCCACCACTTTGCTGCGCGCAACAACCGCCTGGTGGATTTCAATGCGCATGTCAAGATCAATGCGGAAGGCGGACGCTACCCCGACCATGGCCTGATCGAATCGAATACGCTGACCAATACCAGCGTGCGGCCTACGGCCAGTCCGGTGACGCCGATCGACCTGGTGACGGCCAGCCACTGGGTGATCCGGCGTAACCTGATCAGCGATTTCATCAAGGGTGACGGCGACCGCATCAGTTATGGCGCGTTTGCCAAGGGCGCCGGCGGCGACAACCTGATGGAGCAGAACGTCGTGCTGTGCGAGGACAAGCTGCGCGGCGCGCCCGGCCAGCGGGTCGGCCTGTCGCTGGGCGGCGGCGGCACCGGCAAGTCGTATTGCCGCGATGGCGGCAAGTGCATCACCGAGCAAGCCGGCAGCACCCTGCGCGCCAACCTGGTGGCGTCCTGCTCGGACGACGGGATCTATGTGAACGCGGCCGCGCGCAGCAAGCTGCTGCATAACACCCTGGTCGACACCGGCGGGATCACCGTGCGCTTTGCCTCGAGCAGCGCCGACGTCGAGGGCAACCTGGTCGACGGCCTCATCCGTAGCCGCGACGACGGCATCCTGCACCTGGGGGACAACCTGCACTCGTCCGCGGCGCGCCTTTACTTCGGAAGCCATCCGCAGCGCGCGTTGTTCCGCGATCCGCTCGCCTTCGACTTCCGCTGGCGCGATCCGGCCGGAGCCCGCAAGCTGCAGGGCGAAGCGATGCCCGACCTATGCGGACCGGCGCGTACCGGCACGGCCCGTTACGGGGCCTTCGAGGATTTCGCGGGCTGCCTGGCCGGCCCCTGAACGCCGCTCGCCTGCCGGCGCAGGGCGTTTACATGCCGAGCTTCCATTTAATGCGATGGAAGTTGTGGATAAGCGGGCTGAGCGCCGAGTCGCCTTTCCAGACGCCCCGGTAGAGCCGGTATTCGTGGTTGGTGATCTCGCGCTTGGCGGGCGTGTCGCCTTCGCCGCGGTCGATCACCCTGAATCCCGCCTCGCTGCAGGACTCGATAATCTGCTGGAACAGCAGGCGCCCCGGGGAATAGCGCGAGAATTCCGGGTTATACACCGGGAACCAGAAGGTCAGGATCCCGTTGCCCATGATGCCGAAATGCGAGGCGATCCACTTGTCGCCCGCATACAGGGTCGACAGCACGCCGCGGCAGGTCAGGAACCGGTAGTCCAGCAGCCGCAACAGGGCCTTGCGCTTCCACTCTTCTTGTAAAGAGTCGGGGGCCTTGCTCTCCGCATATTGCGCGCGCTTTTGGGCGATCAGGTGCGCGAGCTGCCCGGGCCGGTCCTCGGCGACATCGAACTCGAAGCGGATCGGGCCGATTTCCTCGGTCAGCTTGCGCAGGCGGCGCGCGGTGTCCTTGGTGTAGTGGCGCGACTGCGCGGCGTTGAGCACCGTCGGCGACTCGGGCGTGAGCAGGGCGCGCAGGCCGATCCGCGGCTGCTCCCCGGCCAGGCCGTGTTGCAGCTGGGTTTCGTCGAGATGGGAGAAATTCAGGTAGTTGATGTTCGCCAGGCGCAGTAGCTCACTTCCCGTAATGCGGAAACCCGGTTCGGCCACCACGCCGAAAGTATCCATCAGCTCGCCACCGACACGCTGGGCCACCTTGAAACGCCCGGCCCACTTGTTCTCATACAGGTAGGGGAAGAAGGCGCTGGTTTTCCCCTGGTCCTGGATCACGCAGACGCGCGCATCGACGCCGGACTCGGCAATGGCACGCGCGAAGTGCGCGCTCATGAAGGGCGAAGCGACATGGGGCTGGGTCGTCGACAAGCGGTCCCATGCCTGGATGTCGTCCGGGGAAAGGGCGTCGGCCTTCTTGAGGTATGCGTGGCGTGAGAGGTTTTGCATTTTTTGCAATTGAATGTGGGCGACGACATTCTAAACGAAAAATATTTCTAAATCGCATTGAACAGTGCGGTCTGTCCACATGGAACCACAGGGGAATCGGGGCGAGGAGCGGGGAGGCGGGAAAGGCGGGTGCTGCGGGGAGAGAAACGGGGACGGCGGCGAGCCTGCCCATGACAGGCCCCGGTCAGACCGGGGCCCGGCGTGTTATTTCGAGGCGAGGACCATGTAATCGACTGCCGCCTTGACGTCGGCGTCGGGAGCGGTCGAGCCGCCCTTCGCCGGCATGACGCCGGCCTTGCCCTGGAAACCCTTGATGGCGTGTTCGTACAGCGCAGGATTGCCCTGGGCAATGCGCGCAGCCCAGGCTGCCTTGTCGCCGACTTTCGGCGCACCGGCGATACCGGCACCATGGCAGGCGACGCAGGCGCTGTTGTACAGGGTCTTGCCGGTGTCTGCCGTGGCGACGGCCGGAACGACCGACGCCGGGGCGACAGGCGCCGCGGCAGGAGCGACAGCGGCCGGCATTGCGGCGGCAGGCGCTTCGGCAGCGGCCGCGGCGGCTGGTGCAGCGGCCGGCGCCGGGGCGGCAGGTTCCTTGAACGATGCGCCGCTCTTGTTGGCCAGGTAAACCACGGCGCGCTCGACTTCCACGTTGTCGAGGTCAGGATTGCCGCCCTTGGCCGGCATCGCGCGGATGCCTTCGATCGCATGCTTGACGAGCAGGTCGTAACCCTGGGCCAGGCGCGCGCTCCAGGCGCCGTTGTCGCCCAGTTTCGGGGCGCCGGCCGCACCGCTGTCATGGCAGGCTGCGCAGACCGCGGCATAGACGGCATTACCAGCTTGCAAGACGCGTGGTGCGTTCGCATCGACCAGGGTGAAACCCTCTTCGGCCACCGGACGCACGCGGTCGGCGACTGCCTCGGCGCCCTGGCTGTCGGTGCCGGCGCCCACCAGGCGGTCATTGGTAGCGAAAATCACGAGCAGGATGATGCCGATGACGATGACCAAAAAGAACCCCGCGACCGCTGCGATGAGCTGTTTCGGGGTGCTGATCAGGGATTGGTGTTCATTGTGTGCGTCGCTCATGATTTCCTTAATTCTATTAAAAAAACCTGCCACTACCAGCGTTTGCAATTACATGTTCTTTTGCAAATGCCGTCAAACGGCCGATTATAGACGTAAAGCTGCTGTAGTGTAACGAAATTCAATGCTGCCAGAGCATGACCATGGACGCGGGTGGCGAAAGACTGTATCCTTCGCCTCACTTTCTCTCCCTTAACGCGGCTGTAGCTCAGTGGATAGAGTATTGGCCTCCGAAGCCAAGGGTCGTGGGTTCGATCCCCGCCAGCCGCACCATGAAATCAAGCACTTACTACGCTTCTCATCAGTGCTCAGCACGATGGGGTTACAGCGGGGTTACAGCAGCCGTAGCGTGCCGTTGACCATCGCACGGTGTGACGGCGAATTCAGCGGCAAGCGAGTCGCTGAAAAGCCAGAAAGTTCCTCCTCAAGCCACACGCGTTGACCCGCATCTTGTGTTCGACCTGACGCTGCGCACTAGCCATTAGGAATCTGCGGGACGGCATGTATGACGGCCGGCTAATAGCTTCCCTGTGCTTGCGTCTTGCGCTTGCGCCGCCTGTAGGCGCACACGACCGTGGCCGGGTCCCCGGCACCCAGCTGACTACCGTCGGTGCGCCCGATTTACCTGTAGCGAACATTCGCAAGATGGCTGCCCACCGGCAGCTCGACGGCGCTCTGCGGGCAGTAGTGTCAAAGAGCGGCCGTTATACTTCGACACCGTGCCTTTTAAGGAACTCTTTGCATGCTTGACGCGGCGCGTTCAGGTCCTCAAATTCTTTGACCATATCGTCGTATCGCCCTTGGTAATAGGAGCTAATCCTGGCAGCAGGAAACGGCACGCCTGCGCCCGTTTTCTTCAGTGAGATCATGGTGTTCTCGATGCGAACCTTGATCACAACTAATTTTGCGGCGGCGTGATCGGAAACCATCGACAGTGGCGCTAGGTCAGCAGACGACCACATGCCGGCAGCTTCCAAGATTTCGCCGCACTTCAGAAAAACCGCGCGCGGATCCTCCTCCAGCAAGCTCGCGGGAAGGTATCCCACGGCGGACCGCAGCGCTCCTTGTACAGCAGCGATCCAGATGAAGAGCTGTGCCGCATGGATCAATGCCAAGTCGATCTGGTCGTTCCGGCGCTCTCGTGCAGATTGAGTGGCGATCACGATGGTCACAGCAAGCGCAAGCGCGGTGCAGATGGCGCCGACCCATGTGCCCCAGTCCGACGCAGAAAGTGAGGACCAGCTTATCCACTTGTAGCCGACGAACACTATCGCCGCCGCGAGCGCGATGAGAGCGTATTTGTTGTACCAAGAGTCTAGCCAGTTCATCAGCGTCGCAAACATGCTTCCTCCACGCAATATTCGCGGAATCGTAACATGTCCTTCTTGAAACGATGCCACTGAACAGACCAAGCACCTGGGCTGTGTCGACCTGAAGCCGTCGTCACAAGTGAGTCAAACGCGGGCTTGTTTTCGGTGCGTCGCACGCCGCTTCTGTCCCGAGTGCTTGAAGGATCGCACATGAGCTTGTGGTGTCACTGGACACGCACCGGCTCCTCAAATGTCTGAGCTGGGTCTCCAGTGCCGACAAGGACGCAATGCGCATGGCCACATGACCGATGTGCTTGTCGAGCAGCTTGTTGACACCGAGGCAGTCCCGTTCGGGTTCGTCGCGGAAGTCGAGCAGGAGCCGGATCTCGTCCAGCCCCATGTCCAGTGCCCGACAGTGTCTGACGAAGAGCAACCGCTCGCTGTGTTGAGCACCGTATGTACGGTAATTGTTGGGCGACCGTTCAGGCGGCATGAGAAGACCAATCCGTTCGTAATACCGGATCGTCTCGACGGGGCAACCCGAGCGCTCGGCTAGTTCACCAATCCTCATCCATCACCCTATTCGTTTAAATTGCGCTTGACCCTGAACCGACTACAGGGTTTCAAATGCAAACTATACACAGTTTGCAAGGGCCAGGTATGTCGGAGTGTCAGACTAAATCGTGTTGTGCGGGGGCGGCGTCAGTCGGGCCTTCGGCGGCAGGAGCAGCGTCGTTCGATCACGTGTTGGTGCTTCATATCGACCAGATGGATTGTCCGACCGAAGAGGGGCTGCTGCGTCAGACGCTCGGACGAGTCACAGGCGTGAGGCAGTTGGACTTCAACCTCATGCAGCGCCGCCTTCGAGTCGAGCATGGCCTTGCCGACCCCACGCCCATTCTCGCGGCAGTTCGTGCAGTAGGCATGAATCCGGTCGTCGAACCTGACGCCGACCAGAAGCCCGCAGGAAGCCATACCGTTTTCCAGATCGAAAACATGGACTGCCCGACGGAAGAGGCTCTCATCCGCAATAAGCTGTCGCAGCTTCCGCAAGTCACCCAGCTTGAGTTCAACCTGATGCAGCGGCGCCTGACCGTGAAGCACACAGGGACGGGCCAGTCGATCCAGGCCGCGTTGCAGGCCATTGGGATGCAGGCGGTCACTGAGGTGACCAATGCCGGCACTGCGGCAGGCACAGTTCAGCCGTCCACCCCGTTGTGGCGGCGGCAGACAGGGTTGCTTCTCGGCCTTGGGGCAGCTGCCGGTGCGGAGCTTCTTGCATGGACAAGCGGCAGCGAGGACTCGTGGGGCGTCATCCTGTTGTCGTTGCTGGCGATCGGACTAGCCGGTCTGGGCGTGTACAAGAAGGGCTGGATCGCGCTCAGGAACCGAAACCTGAATATCAATGCCCTCATGTCGATCGCAGTGACTGGCGCCGTACTGATCGGCCAATGGCCAGAAGCGGCGATGGTGATGGTCCTGTTCGCCATTGCCGAGGTGATCGAAGCGCGCTCTCTCGATCGGGCGAGAAACGCCATCCAGGGCTTGATGTCACTGACGCCTGACACGGTGCACGTGCTCGGCGCGAACGGCACATGGAGCGAGCGTGAGGCCGCTACCGTTGCCGTTGGCGAGATCGCACGCGTTGGACCAGGGGAACGAATAGCCATAGATGGAGAAGTGACAACAGGCCAGTCCTCCGTGAACCAGGCGCCAATCACCGGAGAGAGCATGCCGGTGCTTAAGTCGGCCGGCCACAAGGTCTTCGCGGGCACCATCAACGAGACCGGCTCCTTTGAGTACCGTGTCACTGCAGTGCACAGCAACTCGACCCTCTCGCGCATTATCCATGCCGTTGAAGAGGCACAGGGCAGCCGCGCGCCCACCCAGCGCTTCATTGACCGTTTTTCCCGCGTCTACACCCCGGTCGTGTTCGCCATCGCACTCGCTGTTGCCGTTGTGCCGCCCCTGATACTGGGCGCTGAATGGTTGCCCTGGATCTACAAGGCGCTGGTGCTGCTTGTGATCGCGTGTCCATGTGCACTAGTGATCTCCACGCCGGTCACGGTTGTCAGCGGCCTCGCTGCAGCGGCCCGCGCCGGCATCCTGATCAAGGGAGGCGTCTACCTGGAGCAGGGAGGGAAGCTGCGCTCGCTCGCCCTCGACAAGACAGGCACGATCACGCAAGGCAAGCCAATGGTGACGGATGTCGTTGCCGTTCAAGGCGATGCGGCGACGTCCCTTCTTCTTGCCGCGTCTCTCGCCGGACGCTCCGACCATCCTGTCTCGGCTGCTGTCAGCCGGCACTGGCAGCAGCAGGCCAACGGCGCACCGCTTGCAAGTGTGAGCGGCTTCGAGGCGCTTGTCGGCCGTGGCACGAAAGGGCAGGTTGGGGACAGGAGCTACTATCTGGGCAATCATCGTCTGATCGAGGAGCTGGGCATCACTACTCCGGCCGTCACCGACATTCTCGGCAGGCTGGAAAACGAGGGCAAGTCGGTCGCCATCCTCTGCGACGACTCGACACCGTTTCTGGTTATTGGCGTAGCCGATACCATCCGCGAGACGAGTCGTGAAGCGATCGAGCAGCTTCATCAGCTGGGGGTTCGTACCGTCATGCTCACCGGCGACAACCCAAACACTGCTGCTGCGATTGCCGGCCAGGTCGGCATCGTTGATGCCCGTGGCGGGCTGCTCCCTGCCGACAAGCTCGCGGCGGTGAACGAGGAGCTGGCACGTTTCGGCGTAGTAGGTATGGTCGGTGACGGCATCAACGATGCGCCAGCGCTTGCGAAGGTAAGCATCGGTTTTGCCATGGGCGCCGTCGGAACTGACACCGCCATTGAGACTGCCGATGTCGCGTTGATGGACGACGACCTGCGCAAGATCCCAGAGTTCATCCGGCTCAGCAGGCAAACCAGCGCAATCCTCCGGCAGAACATCCTTGCCGCCTTGTCAATCAAGGCCGTGTTCCTGATCTTGGCCATTGCAGGATCGGCTACACTGTGGATGGCCGTGTTCGCAGATATGGGCGCGAGCCTGCTTGTGGTCTTCAACGGCCTGCGACTGCTACGCCCCAAAAAACGATGAAGCGCTTCTTCCTGATCTTCCTGCTCGTGCTCCTGCCCCTCCAGTTTTCCTGGGCTGTGGCGGGCGCTTACTGCGCTCATGAGGAAGGTGCTGCCGCACAGCACTTCGGTCACCATCTGCACAAGCACGAAGGGACCGGAAAGTCCGCCGATGAGGCGCCGAAGAAGGCAGCAGGCGATGCAGACTGCGAATACTGCCATCACGTCTCCGCCAGCGCGATCTTCGCCGCCATGCCGATGATGGAGACGCTTCACCCACCAGCTCACATCCGTTTCGAGGTTCACCGATACGCCTCGCACATCCCCGATCTCATTCCCCGACCTGACTGGTCAGCGCTCGCCTGAGCCGGCGGGACAAACACGAACCAAAGCGCGCGCTTCGTGCGCGGACGTACTGGTGTCTTCGCCGAATAGCCACCCTGTTCGGAGTTAATAATGAGAAAACTGATTCTGCCGCTTGCACTGGCGGCGATCACCTGGATGCCTATTGCTGCTCATGCGCGGCCGACGGCGAGCACCGCGCACACGGGTCATCGGCTGACGCTTGACGCAGCTGTGGAGCGCGCGCTGCGCCTTCACCCCGAGATCCACGTCGCGCAGCAGGAAGTGGCCGCGCAGTCGGGTGCATTGACGCAGGCCGGAACCTTGCCAAACCCGGAGCTTGAATTCCTTCGTGAAGGCAAGGAGGCCCCGAATCGCACGTCTACGGTCCAACTGAGCATCCCCTTGGAACTGGGCGGAAAGCGGTCGGCACGCATGCGCGTAGCGCAGCAAGAGCAGCGCATGGCGTCGCTCGACCTAGACGCTGTACGCGCCCGTATCCTTGCGGAGACGGTTGCTGCCTTCTACGAGCTTGTCGCGGCCAACGAACGTACTCGTCTCGCCAGCGAGCTGGCATCGATAGCCGAGAGGGCAACTGGCGCCGCCGGCCGGCGTGTCGCGGCAGGCAAGATCTCGCCGGTCGAGGAGACCCGCGCAAAGGTAGCCGAAGCCGGCGTTCGTATCGAAGCGGTGCAGGCAGGCCGCGACGTGGAAAGGGCCAGGATTCGCCTCGGGGCGCTGGTTGGAATCGACTCGCCTCAGGTCCTTGTGACCAACGCTGGCGCAATCGAGCTGCCGGCCATTGTTCCACTTCCTGAGCTATTGGTGCAGCTGGAGCGGTCTCCCACCCTGGCGCGTGCTCGTGCGCAGGTTGATCACCGCGTGGCGGTGGTTGACGTCGAGCGCTCACGACGGATACCCGATGTCAGCGTAATAGTCGGCACCAAGCGCGAGGACGAGCACAGGCAGGGAGTCATTGGCCTGTCGATCCCGCTTCCACTGTTCAACCGCAACCAGGGCAGCCTGCTTGAATCGTTGCGCCGTACCGACAAGGCGCGCGACGAACTGGATGCGGAGACGCTGCGCCTACGCTCGGAGCTGTCGGATGCACACACCCGCCTGGCTGCAGCACTCAAGGAAGCGGCCTTGATCCGGGCCGACATCCTGCCCGGCGCTCAAAGCACCTACCATGCGGCGAGCCGAGGGTTTGAACTTGGGAAGTTCAGCTTCCTAGAGGTGCTGGATGCCCAGCGCACCCTGTTCCAATCAAAAACACAGTATCTGGTGGCGGTTGTCGAGAGCTATCGGGCGTCGGCCGAGATCGCACGTATCGTCGGCACTAACGCTCAACAGAACGGCAACGCCCAGACTCAGGAGCAAGAATGAAGACGCAACAAATGAAACTGATCACCATCATGGTGGTCCTGGCCATCGGGTTCGGTGGATTCGTGGTGGTGAAGGACCGGGCTGCAGATGCGCCGGCCACGGAGCAAAGCGAAGTTGACGAGCACGGCAAGGCCGGTCACGACGATGCGACAACAGGATCGAAGGAGGGCAAGCCAGAGCAGGCAAACAAGGACGACCCCCATGAAAACGAAGGAGTCATCCGATTCAACAATGACCAGGTGAAGGTGGCCGGTATCTCCATGCAGACAGCAGAGGCGGCCCACCTCGATACCTTCATCCGCATGCCAGGCCAGATTGTCTTGAACGAAGACCGCACTGCCCACGTGACCCCGCGCGCGTCTGGGGCAGTCGAGGCGGTGAAAGTCAACTTAGGCCAGGCGGTCAAGAAAGGTGATGTGCTCGTCGTGATTGCCAGCGTGGAGATCTCCGACCAGCGCAGTGAGCTTGCCGCAGCCGAAAAGCGGCTCGCGTATGTACGGGGCGTATATGCCTCGGAAAAGGCATTGTGGGAGGAGAAGGTCTCGGCACGCCAGGACTTCTTGAAGGCGGAGCAGGAGCTGAGGGAAGCCGAGATTAGCCTGCGCAACGCCCGGCAGAAGCTGCAGGCGCTTGGCGCACAAGGAGGCACCTCTGGCCCGACGAACCGTCTGCATGTACGCGCTCCATTCGGTGGGACGATCGTCGAAAAGCATGTGGCCCTGGGTGAAGTCGTGGGTGCCGACACTCGCATCTTTACAGTGTCAGACTTGTCGACGGTCTGGGCCGATGTCGTGGTACCCGCCAAGGACCTGGAGATCGTCCGGGTCGGCACCGACGCCATCATTCGTTCCGTTGCATCAGAGACGACAGCTCCGGGAAAAGTCAGTTTCGTCAGTGCCATGATCGGCGAGGAGTCGCGCTCAGCGAAAGCAAGGGTCGTCCTGAGCAACCCGAACTCGTCCTGGCGTCCGGGCCTTTTCGTCAACGTCGACATCGTTACGGGATCGGCCAGGGTCCCCGTGGCGGTAGCAAAGGAGGCGCTGCAGACAGTCGAAGGACGCCAGGTCGTATTCAAGCGCGTGGCCGAGGGGTTCGTCGCCCAGCCTGTATCGACGGGCCGCTCAGACGGACGACTGGTCGAGATCACCACGGGGATCAAGGCCGGCGACCAGTACGCGGGCGCAGGCAGCTTCGCCATCAAGGCGGAGCAAGCCAAGGGCGACGCCGAGCACGGCCATTGAGCGGAGACGACCGACCATGTTCAATCGAATCATTCGCGCTTCCATCGAGCACCGCTGGCTTGTCATGTTCCTCGTGTTCCTCATGGCAGCGGCAGGCGTGTACAACTACCATCGGCTGCCCATCGATGCGGTACCCGATGTCACCAACGTCCAGGTGCAGATCAACACTTCTGTGCCCGGCTATTCGCCCCTGGAGACCGAACAGCGCATCACGTTCCCGATCGAGTCTTTGATGTCCGGGCTGCCCCGGCTCGAAGAATTCCGCTCTCTATCCCGCTACGGCCTGTCACAGGTCACCGTGGTCTTCAAGGACGGCACCGACATTCACTTCGCCCGCCAGCTGGTCAGCCAGCGGCTACAGGATGCGCGCGAGCAGTTGCCACAGGGCATTGTTCCCGCGATGGGGCCGGTCGCAACAGGCCTCAGCGAGATCTATCTCTGGACCGTTGAAACCATCCCCGGCGCCCGAAAGCCCGACGGAACGCCGTACACCCCGACCGACTTGCGTGAGGTCCAGGACTGGATCATCAAGCCGCAGTTGCGCAACGTGCCCGGCGTCACGGAGATCAACTCCATCGGAGGCTACAACAAGGAGTTCTTGGTGGCCCCCGACCCGAACGTCCTGTCCTCGTATCGCCTGAGCCTCGCCGACGTCGTGACGGCGCTGGAGAAGAACAACAGCAACGTCGGTGCTGGCTATATCGAACGGGAAGGCGAGCAGTATCTGATCCGCACCCCGGGACAGGTTGGATCGATCGAAGACATCGGCAACATCGTGGTGTCCAGTATTCAGGGCGCGCCAGTGCGCATCAAGGACGTGGCGCAGGTCTCGATCGGCCGCGAGCTGCGTACTGGTGCCGCCACGGAAAACGGACAGGAAGTCGTGCTGGGGACCGTGTTCATGCTCATTGGCGAGAACAGTCGGGCTGTATCAAGCGCGGTGGACAAGAAGATGGCCGAGATCAACCGCACACTGCCGGCTGGCGTCAAGGCGGTCACCGTCTATGACCGCACCGTCCTGGTCGAAAGGGCTATCAACACAGTCAAGAAGAACTTGCTCGAAGGCGCGGTGCTGGTGGTCGGGGTGCTCTTCCTCTTCTTGGGGAACTTCCGGGCCGCGCTCCTGACCGCCATGGTGATCCCGCTGTCGATGTTGTTCACGTTCTCCGGCATGGTGGCCAACAACGTCAGCGCAAACTTGCTCAGCCTGGGCGCGCTTGACTTCGGCATCATCGTCGATGGCGCTGTCGTGATCGTGGAGAACTGCGTACGGCGCCTTGCCCACGCGCAGGCGCGCCATGGGCGCCCGCTCACGATGCAGGAGCGCTACCACGAAGTGTTCCTCGCCGCGCAGGAAGCCCGTAGGCCATTGCTGTTCGGCCAGCTGATCATCATGATCGTCTACCTGCCGATCTTCGTGCTCACCGGGATCGAGGGCAAGATGTTCCACCCGATGGCGTTCACGGTCGTGATTGCCCTGCTGGGAGCGATGATCCTTTCGGTCACCTTCGTCCCTGCAGGCGTGGCCCTGTTCATGGGCAAAACCGTGTCGGAAAAGGAGAGCCGCCTGATGCACGGAGCGAAGCGGTACTACGAACCCTGCCTCCGGTACGTCATGGCGAACAAGCCTGTGGCGCTGACCTTCGCCGGCATCATGATCGCGCTGTCCGTACTGCTGGCCACCCGGCTGGGGACAGAATTCGTGCCTAACCTGAACGAAGGCGACTTCGCGGTGCTCACCGTGCGGGTCCCGGGAACCAGCCTGACCCAATCGGTCAAGATGCAGAAGCAGATCGAAACGACCCTCATGAACAAATTCCCGGAAATCGCCCGGGTGTTTGCCCGTACCGGCACGGCGGAGATTGCGTCGGATCCTATGCCGCCGAGCGTCTCGGATGGGTACATCATGCTCAAGCCAGAGAGCGAATGGCCAAGACCAAAGAAGACGCGCGATCAGCTGCTGGCAGCGATCCAGGAGACCGTCGAGGCCTTGCCGGGCAACAGCTACGAGTTCAGCCAGCCGATTCAGCTCAGGGTAAACGAACTTATCTCGGGCGTGCGCAGCGACGTCGCAGTCAAGGTCTTCGGGGACGATCTCGACATCCTCAACACAACGGCGGCGCGGATCGGCCAAGTACTGGAAAAGGTCCCTGGTGCGAGTGAAGTAGCGGTAGAGCAGACCACTGGCCTGCCGATGCTGCAGATTCACGTTGACCGGGAGCGGGCAGCCAGGATGGGCCTGAACATCGCGGACGTACAGAACCTGATCTCGACGGCGACCGCCGGCCGCGAGGCTGGGACCCTGTTCGAGGGCGACCGCCGGTTCGACATCGTCGTGCGACTACCCGAAGCCGTGCGCAGCGACATCGACGCTCTGCGGCGCCTGCCCGTTCCGCTGCCGACGACGGGCGCGAACGCCGCGCAACACTACGTCACGCTGGGGGAGATCGCTACCTTCGACACCGCGCCCGGTCCAAACCAGATGAGCCGGGAGCAGGGCAAGCGCCGCGTGGTGGTCACCGCCAATGTGCGAGGCCGCGACATCGGATCCTTCGTCAGTGAAGCCGAGCGCCGGATACAGGCCGAAGTGAAGGTGCCGGCCGGGTACTGGACGACGTGGGGTGGGCAGTTCGAGAACCTGCAGGCCGCGGCGAAGCGGCTACAGATAGTCATCCCGGCGTCATTGCTCCTCGTGTTCGCGCTCCTGTTTGTCATGTTCAATAACGTCAAGGATGGCTTGCTGGTCTTTACCGGCGTGCCGTTTGCGCTGACAGGCGGGATCTTCGCCCTCTGGTTGCGCGGGATCCCGATGTCGATCTCCGCTGCAGTCGGCTTCATCGCGTTGTCCGGTGTGGCCGTGCTCAATGGCCTGGTCATGATCTCCTTCATCAGGAGCTTGCGTGAGGGCGGCACAGGGCTTGCCGAAGCGGTGCACGAGGGGGCAATGACGCGTCTACGGCCGGTCCTGATGACGGCGTTGGTCGCATCGCTCGGCTTCGTGCCCATGGCGATCGCCACCGGGACCGGGGCCGAGGTGCAGCGACCGCTGGCCACTGTCGTGATCGGCGGAGTCCTGTCGTCGACCGTCCTGACGCTACTGTTGTTGCCGTTGATGTACTACATGGTGCACAGGAGGAGTGAACGGACCTGACCGTCCCAGCCACGGTGGCAGTGTGATCGCAGGACGAACACCCTGCCATCGAGGATCTGCTCACCGTCGTACGGGGACAGTTCGAGTTTTCAGCCGCGCAGCAGAACCTCGATCTGGCCAGTAATACCGTGACGGGGTCGTCCAGCAGCATCTGCACCGCACGACGCTTGTCGGCGTTGATGCGACGCAGGCGTGGGTGGCGTTCGCACTAGCCGCATACAGCATGGCGTCGCGCCAGGTCCCCTCGTGTACGACGACTGGGATGTCGAGCGCGTCGATGGCCACATGCGCGAGCATAGGCTAACTGAAAAGGCCAAACAGCCCCTCCAAGGCGCTCATGAGCGCGCTGTCCTGTCGAGAGTGTCACCATCGCCGCGCGCGCCTTGGGCGTCGTTCTACGCGGCCTTGCGAGCGTCTTGCCTTCAGCGCGTGTGCGTTCCAGTCCCGCCCCTAGTTCTCTTGAGACGCAGGTCAGGCTCCATTTCGGCGACAGCGGCCAACATCGTCAGCATCATGCGCTCGGCTGGCGAGATCAGGTCGAGCTGACCCAGTTGCAGGACGATCACCTTGACCTCCAGCTCGTTGAGGCGCCGTATCATCGCCAGTACGTCCACTGCGTCACGCCCGAGCAAGCTAAGCGTTGACCCCGGCGGGCCATACACGTTGGAGTCAACGCTTGGTCAGCTCGCGCAGCGTGTCCCTGTCCTCGTTCAGGGACGGTCTTTGCCCTTCGTCTGAATCCGGCGGATTTTCGAGCGGTTCGAGACATCCTGATCGCGGCGACGCTGGCTTTTCACCCGGGTTCCCCGCCTGCTCTGGCGGTGCTGCAGCGCGCTATGGCGGCGCCGTTCGCCACCTGGTCGCTGCCGTCGGGCGTGCCCGAGATCCGTGCCATGAACATCCGGTGAGATCAGGGCAGGTCGTGGCGCAGCCTCTCCCTGGCCAGCAGCATGACCGCAGCTCATCCTGCGCCCGTGCTGTGCCGGCTTCTTGGACCCGTCTTCAGGCTCTGGTGGGTTTCTTCGCGCGTCGTGCTGCCGCTCGCACCTCGGTGACGACGGCCATGAGCGCACGCCGGACCGAGATCGGCTTGGCCGAGAAGCCTTCAGGCGACCCGAACACATAGTCCGGGCCGCGCCTGTGGGTCCTCTGGTAGGCTTCCATGTCGTCATAACTTCAAGGTGCAGCCTATGACCAAATATGTTGCGAGAAGGATAAAAGAAAGGATGAAGGCCATCGGCATGACCCAAGCTTGGCTGGCTGAGAAGGTGGGGGTATCGATCGCCGCCGTCTCGAAGTGGACGACGGACGGGAAGGTTGCGCGCGACAACGTGCCGCGAGTCGCAGAGGCACTGGGCCTTACCACTGACCAGCTTCTGGGAACAGATCCTCCGGCTTACACCGAGGCTACCTGGTCTGAATGGGTGAGCGCAGACGAAAAGGAAATGCTGGAACTGTACCGCCTGTGCAGTCAGGAAGGTCGCCTAATGCTGAAAGGTGCCGCCCGCGAGGGGAGCAAGGCGACGGCGACCAGTAGCGCGCTCGCCCCCTCCTTTTAGCAGCCCAGGCCTGTTCAAGGTGTGCTGCGTCTGTTGTACCTCGGCACCGAGGACTAGGAGCGTGCAGGCCTAAGGTTGTCTTGTAGGTGCTGCAGCAGGAGATTGCGTTGCTTTCGGCCGTCGTTCGCCAGAAACGTGAGCAGCTTGGCTGGCGGCGGCATGGGCTGGCCATCGTGCCAATGCGCCAACGTGACTTGGTCGTCAGCGCCCGGATGAGGTTGCCTTCGAGGTCGTAGCTGTCGTCATCGGCAAGGTGCCCTCCGCCGGCGCCGAGCACCATGCGGATCGGCTGCGCGGCCGGGTTACGACCGGCCCTGCTAAGTCTTGTTCGCAGCGCGCCACGCGCGCCGCACCTCTTTGGTGATCTCCAGCAAAGCCTGGGTCACCGAGCTGCTTTTGAACGCATTGCGCGATGAAACTGCCTTGCTAGCAGTGGTGCGTGGGCCAGTTGAGCGCTCCCATGGGCGCCACTCGCGGATCGCTGCGGCCTGCCGTGTCCGTCGTTCCTGGGACCACCCTCGAGAACCTGCGCTCATTAGTTCGTTCCTTAAAATCCGCTAGAAACCAGCGTGACTTCGTCATTTGCCCTTCAGGTCATTGGTCTGGAGGCACATGACACGTTGAAGGACCCTACAGCTTTTCGATCTGCCGGTCGATCGCCTTGCGCGCCCGCTCGTTGCGCTCGCTGTAGCGGTCGTTCAGGTACTCAGCGCGACCACGCAGCAGCAGAGTGAACTTGAACAGTTCTTCCATCACGTCGACCACGCGGTCGTAGTAGGCCGAGGGATGCATCCGCCCGGCATCGTCGAACTCCTTGTAGGCCATCGGCACCGACGACTGGTTCGGGATCGTGAACATCCGCATCCAGCGGCCCAGCAGGCGCAGTGTGTTGACCACGTTGAAGGACTGCGAGCCGCCGCACACCTGCATCACCGCCAGCGTCCGGCCCTGGCTCGGCCGAACGGCACCCTGTTCCAGCGGGATCCAGTCGATCTGGTTCTTTATCACGGCCGTGATCGCGCCGTGGCGTTCAGGGCTGCACCACACCTGGCCCTCGGACCACAGGCACAGCTCACGCAGCTCGACCACCTTCGGATGCGTTTCGGGCACGCTGCCGACCATGGGCAACTCCATCGGGTCGAAGATCTTCACCTCGGCGCCGAAGTGTTCGAGGATTCGCGCCGCCTCGTACGTCAGGAAGCGGCTGAACGAGCGCTCGCGCAAGGAGCCGTACAGCATCAGGATGCGCGGCGGATGGTTCATGTCGCCGACGGGTTCGAGCTTCTCGATCGTCGGCAAGTCCAGCAGCTCCGGCTTGATGTTCGGGAGGTTGTGCTGCGGCTCAGCCATGCTTGACCTCCTGCGGCTGTCCGGCGCCGGCGAAGTCGCTTTGCGCGACCGTGCCAGCTACCGTCGCCTCCCGATGTGCTGCCGGGTAGAGCCAGCAGAACAGCGGCGTCGCGGCGGCGGCGCCCAGCAGCTGCGCCACGATGAAGCCGAATGCATCGGCGGGGCGGATGCCGGCGAAGGTATCGGTGGCGCTGCGCGCCAGGGTTACCGCCGGGTTGGCGAACGAGGTCGAGGAAGTAAACCAGTAGGCGGCTGTGATGTAGGCCGCGACCGCGAACGGCGTCACACTCGGCCGGCTGCGCGAGCAGCCGATGATGACGGCGATGAGGCCGAAGGTGGCGACGAATTCGCTCCACCACTGCGCGGTGCCGGTGCGCACGTGCTCGGACGCGACGAACACGGGGATGTCGAACATCAGGTGCGCGGCAGCCACGCCGGCAAAGGCGCCCGCGACCTGCACGGCGATGTAGGGGAGGATCTCGGACGCCGGCAGGTTCTTCTGCCACGCTTCCGACAGCGTGACGACCGGGTTGAAGTGCGCGCCCGAAATCGTCCCGAACATGAGGATCAAGGCCACCAGGCCGGCGCCGGTCGCTATCGCGTTGGCCAGCAGGGCGATGGCCACGTTGCCGCCGGCTAGGCGCTCGGCCATGATGCCCGAACCCACGACCACGGCCAGAAGTAGGGCAGTGCCGAGGCCTTCGGCGACGATTCGTCTGGCAAATGTCATTATGCAACTCCTTTGTTCGACGTCAGGCCGTGACCGGCAGCAGGGTCCCGATGCGGTCCAGTTCCGCCTTCAGGCGCGCCTTGTCGTTCTTCAGCTCGTCGAGGGGGAGGGCCAGGAAGGCTTCGATACGCGCACGGAGGATCGCGTAGGCCGTCTCGAAGGCGGCGTTGATTTCCTCCTCGGTGCCGACCACGTGACTCGGGTCTTCCACGCCCCAGTGCGTGCGCAGCACCGGGCCGAGGTAGGCTGGACAGGTTTCGCCGGCGGCGCTGGCGCAGACGGTGACCACGATGTCCGGCGTCACGGGCAGGTCGTCCCATGATTTGCTGTAGTAACCCTCGGTGGAAATCCCCTTGCTGGCAAGCAGGGCTAGCGCCTTGTCATTCAGTTTGCCTGTGGGCTGGCTGCCCGCGCTGATGCCATGCCAGCCGGCGGACGCCAAGTGGTTGAAGACGGCTTCGCTGATGAGCGAGCGGCAGGAGTTGCCAGTACAAAGAAACAAGACGTTCATGGTAGACCTTTATTTCAAAAAAATGGAAAAAAATCAGGCAGCGACGCCTGAGGCCTCGTCGTCGCAGCTTGTCACATCGTCGGGCAAGCAAGGATTGCCACCGCAGCAGTTCTCGCTCAGGAAGCCGAGCAAGCCGTTCATCGTGGCGAAGTTCGCCGAGTAGATGATGAAGCGACCGTCCTGACGCGGAACGACCAACTGGGCGTGGGCGAGTTCTTTGAGGTGAAACGAAAGCGATGAGGGCGGCACGTCGAGCGCGTCGGCGATTTTTGTCGCAGACATGCCCTCAGGCCCCGCCTGCACGAGCAGGCGGAAGGTGGCCAGACGTGACTCTTGGGCCAAGGCAGCCAGTGCTGCAAGTGCCGGTTTGGTATCCATAATGTCGCCTTTATGTTTGATGATTCCAGTATAGTGGAACTGACGTCCTCGTATCAAGGCTGATTGAGCTGGCTGGAACGCGGCAGCTGACTCAGGGCGCGAGCGATGCGATCGTCCGTACTGCTTCGCGCCGAACAGCATCACCCTCCATCCAGTCGAAGGGCAGCGCTATGAACTGCTCGACTCGCTTGCGGATCTGTATGAACACCTGACTAAAAGCTTCCTTCTTTTCCTGATCACTACCAATCACTTGTGCCGGGTCCATATAGCCCCAGTGCGCCGTCGTAGGGTAGCCCGGCCAGTGAGGACAGGTCTCGCCGGCCGCGCTGTTGCACACGGTAATGATGAAGTCCATGCGCGGCGCGCCAGGCGAGGAAAAGTCGAACCAGCTCTTGCTGTGCATCCCGTTGACAGGGAATGCGGGATCGAATTGCCTGATCTGCTCAATCGCGTACGGGTTCACAATGCCGGTGGGCCGGCTTCCCGCTGAGTACCCCTTGAACCGCCCCCTGCCCAGGATGCTCAAAAGCGCTTCTGACATGATGCTGCGCGAAGAGTTGCCCGTGCACAAAAACAGGACGTTGTACACCTTGCTTCTCATGTCGGACCCTTCAATGAGGTCTATCGACAAGGCGCAGGTTGGGCTGGGCCATTGCCTCTAGCTCCTCCTGAATCGCCAGGCGCGACAGTTTCTCGAAGGGCAGCATCGAGAAGATGTCCAGACGATTCTTGATTTCGCGGCAGACCTTTGCGAAGAGCTGCCGGTGAGCTTCCTCACTCCCTACAAACAAGGCGGGATCTTGGAAACTCCAATGCGCAGTGATTGGGTGGCCGGGCCAGCGCGGACAGGTTTCTCCTGCTGCGTTGTCGCACACCGTGATCACGAAGTCCATGTGAGGCGTGCCAGCGGACGCATACTCGTCCCAACTTTTGCTGCGCAAGCCGTCCGCCGAGAAG
Source organism: Telluria sp. ZT3P39 (assembly GCF_059685935.1). NCBI lineage: Bacteria > Pseudomonadati > Pseudomonadota > Betaproteobacteria > Burkholderiales > Oxalobacteraceae > Telluria > Telluria sp. ZT3P39. Next base: position 174,806 of record NZ_JCASIH010000006.1, on the reverse strand, counting down.
CGCAGTCGCTCGATCTGCTCGATCGCTAAGGGATGCACCGATCCTGTCGGGTGGCTGCCGGCACTGTAGGCATGGAAGCGCCCAGTGCCGGTCGCGTTGAGCACGGCCTCGGCAATGATGCTGCGAGAAGAATTTCCTGTGCAAAGAAACAGTACGTTGAAGATCTTGAGGTCAGTCACAGCACTCTCCGTTTAGACAAGGTTTGGTACGACACTTCTAAATATATCGAATTTTTTTGACAGTCTGATGACATGCCAGTATTCTTTATTCGTCGAATAACGAATAAAAAAGACCAAATTCTCTGTTTGAGGCGGAAGATGAATCTGTTGAAGCGACGTTACCTTGACTCATTCGTTAGTCGACGAAAATCGAAAAGCATGCGCAAGTCGATCGGACTTGCCTTTGGACTGGGCGCGCTTCAACCCGGCCTTGGTCCGCTCGACCAGTAAGTCAAGCTCCATCTCGGCCACGGCCGCCAACATCGTCAGCAGCATGCATCCGGCCGCCGAAGTGAGGTCGAGCTTGAAGTGAGGTCGAGCTTGCCCAGCTGTAGCACGATCACCTTGACCTGCATCTCGCCGAGTCGCCGGATCGTTGCCAGGACGTCGACTGCGTTACGCCCAAGCCGGTCCAGCTTTGACACTACCAACGTGTCGTCCTTGCGAGCTTGTCGATCAACCGGCTGAACTCGGCCCGCTGCGTCGCGTGCACGGCGCCGCTGACGGTGTCGGTGTCGGTGTACCAGTAGTCGAGCTGAACCCCTGCCTGCTCGATCTCAAACCGCTCGTTGTTGGTTCTCTGTTCCTGGATGCTGACTCGGCCATATCCGAAAGTCGCCATGATCTTGCTCCTGACCGTATGGACTAGTTCCAACATGTTAGAAGGGAAGGAGCTAGTTTGATCACAGGCAAGACAGGGTCATTGCTGGGTGTTGAAAAAGGTCGTTAAATGACACCCTCAGGTGTGGCAGCCGGCTTAACACTTCTAAGGGTTGTTCTTGTCAATTGGAAATGAGTACTCATGAGAGTACGCACCCCCACGCGGGCGCGGGCGAGAGAGAACATCGCGGCGGTCAATTACCTTTATGCACAGTCTTATTAACGAAATCTGTGGATGGATTGCTTAATGGACAACTATCAGAGTTGATAGGTGCGCAAGCTTGGCTTGGTCGAGCCAGCACACTCCGCGCGAAGTCCGCGCCCCTACAGCGGATTTTAAGAAAGTGGATGTGGATCAGTGTTAGCCAGCCCGCGCAGTAGGTACCTATCTTCGTCGATTATCTGAGTGGCCAAAGTCATCTGGCACCGGTTCACGCCCTCTGGCACATGACTGCTATAGTCGTGCCGGCAGTACCAACATTGATGTCGTCACGACTTTCAGGTGGTCACATGAACAGCGATATTGCAAACTTGATAAAGAGCAGACTGAAAGCCATCGGCCAGAGCCAAGCTTGGCTCGCCGAGCGGGTGGACGTGTCGATCGCGGCAGTCTCCAAGTGGACGACAAGTGGAAAGATCGCGCGCGACAATGTACCTGCGGTCGCAAAGGTGCTGGGACTGACTGCCGATCAGCTATTAGGGACGGACGCTACGCCTGCCGTGCTTGGAAAGGCTTGGCTTGAACAAGTAGATTCGGACGAGATGGAAATGCTGGAGCTGTATCGTCAATGCACTGAGGCGGGTCGGATGATGTTGAAAGGAGCTGCCCGCGTGGGCAGCGAGCGAAAGCACATGGCTCTCAAGCCGGTCCAAAGGACTAGTTTCAACGAAAAGACCGTTACCTGACCAAAGTCACGGCCTCAACAACATCACAGGTTCTCAGGGGCGCCTCACGTTAGTCGTCGGCCGAGGGCATGAGCTACAGCAGTGTCTACTTGTCTTGTCCCAAGCCTTGCGCACCGAGGTCGGCTTCGGCTGCCAAGCTTGCGGTCGTGGCGACGAGCACACGCACGCGGTCGACGATATTCTTCGCACCTGCAACGCCCAGTAGCTTGCCCAGCTCCGCGAACTGATCACCGAGGAATTGCAGGCGCTCATCTCGCGGGTTTTCTCGCTCTAACACCTCGTCGAGACGGTGTTCCAGCTCGACACGCACGGCGATCTCGCGCTGCAGCTCGGCATTGTGTTGGTCACACAATGCGGCGACTTGAGCAGTGAGTCGCTTGGTCTCTTCCTGAGCTTCGGCCAGCAGCTCATTGACGTTTGCGTTGAGGGCGACATCGACGCGCGACATCGATTCCAGCTTGCGCGCCTTCGAGATGGGGGGGTGATCGCCGTCGCTACGCGGTTTCTCCACTTCGCCGCCTTGCGACGACACGGACGCCGCTGGCGGTTGATGATCGGCGTCACGCTCGTCCGAACTCATGTCCGTCGACGCTGAGGGAGCGGCAGCGGAGGTTGGCTTGTCCTTGACCCTCTGCTGGTAGGTCTTACCGTTGCGGGTGACGGTGCGGGTCGGCGCGGCCGGGCTATCTGCATTATCCGTGCAGATAGCCTTGCGCACGTCGGCCACCAGGCTCGCGCCGACCTTGCAGTGGCGGGCAATCTCGCGGTCGCTTTTCTGGGTCAGCTTTGGGTTGGCCAACACCATTTGCACTGAGTTGCGTTTGTCAGCGTTGGTGCGGCGCAGACCGTGAGTATCGTTGGCGCCAGCAGCGTGCAGCAAGGCCTCGTCGAGGGTGCCGTCACGGACGCAGGCCAAGATGTCCGTGCTGCCGATCAGGCGGTGTGCGAAGAAGCGATGGAAGCCGTCTGCGAGCCAGTAAGCATCCACCTCTTTCTCGTGGTAAAGCAGAACTGGCGGCAGCTTGGCACCGTCGCGCAAAGCCTCGGCATAGTCTTCAACGATGGCGTCATCAATCTGCAGGCGGGTCTGGGTCCCACCGTCGATGCGCACGTCGCTCATGGGGAAGAACTCGGGACGGTACTTCTCTGCTGCGTCGCTCGCCTTCTCGTGCCGTGCGAAATCCTTTGCGACAGCGTCGGGCGTTTCATGACCCGGCTGTGCCAGTGCCGCCACTGCTTCGGTGACGATGCTAGCTGCTGTGGTCAGGGAATGAAGAGAGATGTTTCCGGTCAGGTGGGTCATCATTGCTTCTCCTTGTTCAGATGATGCTGCGATGTTGTTGGGTTGTGTTGCTGCTGCGGACAGCCGCCAGATCGGCGGAATGGTGGGCGGTAGTGGCTTTGGCGTGCGGTGCGGCCCGCATGTCTGCGCGTCGCCGACCCAACCAAGCCCGTCGCTTCCTACTGGTGCACCAAGTCCTGTGCTGGGCAGAGATGGCAACCTCTAAAACATGTACGAAAATCGTACCGATCGAAAAATCGCCGTTTCCCTATGAGCCGTGGTTCAATTTCCGTACCGATTGAACAGCTATTCCACCTGCTATCGGTACGAAAACCGGACCATGTAGCCCCCGATTTCCGTCCGATCAGTACGCTTTTCGTACCTCACGAACTGCCGGCTTTACCCGTCCTTCATTCGGGTCCTGCCTGGCAGCGCTGAAGAACTTTAGGTGGTGAAAGGCGCGAGGATCGATGTCCATCGACTTCTCGTAATCGAGTTCCCACCAGGTAAAGGCGACCCATTCCGCAGTGCGCGGGGGATGCCCGATGCGGGTCTGCACCACGAAGGAGCAATCCAGCAGCGCCTTCTTGGCCCTGATCAGGGTCTCCTTCGACACCCAGCCGTACCTCTGCATGACCGGGAAGCCAGGGCACAGCCTGCCGTTGTTCTTGCCCGTGTACTGGCTCATCAGGTCGATGGCGAGTACACGGGCACTGTGCGGCAGGTTCAGCCACTCTTCTGAACGAACGACCTCGGTGGGGATGGCAACGAACGGGAACGACAGACCGCCCTTCCGGTAATTACTCTTGCTCATTACCCCTCCGGTTCCAGACCTTGACGGCCTTGGCGGCTTCGTCCATTGCCCAGGTCGTGGCACCGCACTCGTACTGGGTGCAGCGCACGCGCCACCAGGTCGGTGCCAGCGGCAGTGATGATAGGGTGGCTGGGCCCCCGCAGAACGGGCAGGGCCGCAGATTTATCGTGCTGGCACGATAGACGGATGCGCTCATGCGCTTAGTCCTCGCCGTAGTTTTCGTCGTCATCGGGTTCCCCGTCGGACTCATAGATCAGCGCGGCCAGCGAGTCCGGCGACAGCATGCCGAGCCGAAGCAGCCCGTCGCGTTCGGATTGCTCGGCGATCTTTGCAACTGCCAGTGCATTTGGTGGCAACAGGACCTCGATTTCTCTACGCAGCATGCGGCGCAGGATGCGCGCCGGCATCGCTTCGGCCTCGACAGTCACTGCGACATGGGCAGAGCGCTTGTCAGTCGCTTTGCGTGGCTTGGTTGGCAGGTTGTGGAGTGCGATCTGACGCTGGTTGACTGCGATGCGCTTGAAGTGCAGCGGGATGTCCGGGCGCAGGTGCAGTCGCAGTTCACGTTCGAGCGCGATGTCGATCAGTACGCCGGCCGGATCGTAATCGCCGATGTAGAAGATCGTCAGCGGGCGCAGGTCGTCGCTATGGTTGTGCATCTCGGCGGCCTCGTGAACGAACGACAGGCTGCTGAAGCCGCCGCATGGGTACAAGGCGACTGCAAGCTCGTGGCAGTCAGCCTGGACGACGCTGGCGATACTGCGGCTTTCGCACCAGACCTCGCAGCGGCCCTCGGCCTCCTTCCACAGGTCGGCGCGGTACAAGCCAGCCATGCGCAGCAGGAAGTTGTTCGCGTCCGAAAAGGTCGTGACGAAGTAGCCGCGGCGCGACATATCGGCGATCCAGCTATACGGCAGGCGGCCGCTACGGCGCAGCTTCACGCAGCGATCCTGTACGTGGCGGTAGCCGTTGTCCGATTTCTCGACCGGCTCGGGCAGACGCGGGTCGGTCATACGGTAGAACACGTGGCGCACCGACTGTGGATGATCTACTCTCAGCACGTCCAGGATCTGCTGGTCGAGCTGCTCGGTTTGCGCCTGGGTGCGGCGGTGGCGCTTTATCGTGCCAGCACGATAAGTACCGCCCACCATGGCGTTGGGTTCCCATGGCTGTTTCTTGGCGTGGTTATTCATCGCAGACCCCCGTCTTTTTTTCCTTGCGGGCGAGGAAGCGGTACAGCCCGTGCAGTTCGTCGAGGCACATGACGTGCACGTCGGCACCGATGCCGAGGCCGGAGTGGCGCGACAGGAGCATCGACAGCTCAGCGAGCCAGGGCTGGTCGTTGGCGGGTTGGGAAGTCATTATTCGACCTCCTGGATGGAACCGACACGGCGGGATTCCAAGAAGGAATCGAGGTCGTTCTTGCGGTAGCGGACGAGACGGCCGACTTTGAGGTAGGGGAGCGAATAGCGGCCCGTGCAGCGCCACACGGCCAAGGTGGCTGCTTCGACGCCAATGTATGCAGCGGCTTCGGCGGGCGTCATCAGCGCGGACGTCAGCGTGGGCGGTTGCAAAACAGAAGCAATCGCCGTAACGGCTTGCGGGAACTTCTTTTCCAAGGTCTTCTCCTGGTTGCGGAACCCGCCGCAGGATTGCTGCAGGTTACTTGACCGCGAGTAGACCTCGTATGCCTAGTGTTTTTAAGTGTTGCCGTTCAGTCGAAAACTGTCTTTTTCTTCTTGGAACGAGATACGATCGGCCGGCCCCGGCGCCGGCCACGGGGTATGACAATGTCGCCAAAGGCCACATTGTCCGTGCTGCCCCGGCGGATATCCGTCAGCCACTCGTTGTTTTCTTCATAAACGGCGATCACTGTGCGGCGAGGCACGCCTACTTCCTGTGCGACCATGTCGAACACGTCTTTCTCCCCGCGTGCGAAGCTGGCCCCCTCCTGGCGTCGCCGTAGCAGGTCAGCGAGGATCTGCGATTTGCACTTGTCCTGGTAATGCTTGTTGTAGCGCGCGTTACTGCTATCCGGCTTCCAGCCGAAGTACTTGTTCAGGTCGACAGGCTGGCCGATCTTGATTGCCGTCTCAATGCGCAGCAGTTCATCGACGGCCCAGTCTGGGATGACGGCTTGATAGCGTCCGCATAACAGCAGCGTTTTGAGCAGCCCCTGCAGATCGCCCTTTTGGAAGGCGCGCCTTTGGATCACGAGTGCGCGCAGAATCTCTCGATCGGACAGCAGGCATGGCTCGTCATTTTCGTTCTCCAGCATGTTTCTCCTTCGTCGTGGGTGTTGGTGGGGCGACGGCACCGCGTGCAGCTTAATCCGTAACCTGAGCGGCCTCGGAAGCCGGGGGAGAACCCAGCGCTGCCTCGAACAGCGCATCTGCGGCCTGCGCAACCGATGCGCGAACTGGTTCGGCGCTCAGGCGCGCATAGATCTGTGTTGCGGCAAGTGACTTGTGGCCGAGCGACTTGCCGATGATCACGAGCGAGGACCCGAGAATCGCCTGCCAGCTGCCCAGTGTGCGGCGCAGGTCGTGAATGCGCAGGTCGTCGATTCCGGCGGCGTCCAGGATTGTCCGAACGCCGCGTTTGGGCGACTCGAGGTGTCCCGAACGGCCGGTGCCAGGGAATACCCACGTGCCGCCAGCGGCCTGCCGTCCCTGCAGCACGGCCATTGCTTGGTCGCACAGCTGCACATCGACCGGCTCGTCGTTCTTCGTGTCCGGGATGCGCCACACGCGGCGGGTCATGTCGATGTCAACCCAGCGCATGGCGAGCACATTGCCGCGCCGCGCCCCCGTCAGGATCGACAGGAGGATGTAATCGCGGATCGTGATGTTTGTGGTCTGCGCAAGGGCAGTGAAGAGTTGCGGCAACTCGTCGCGGCCCACGAACCTGTCACGCGCCTTGATCCGCAGGATGCCGAATTCGGCAGCCGGGTTGTCGCCGCCGAACCGGCGCGCCTTGATGACGCAGTTGAAGACCACCCGCAGCAGCTTTAGCGCGTGGTTTGCGGCTGCGCGACCGGCGCCGCGCGCCAGCGAGGACTTTAGTTCGGCGACCTGGACCGGGGTAATGCTAGAAAGCTTGCGGTGTTCCCAGTTGACCGAACCCGGCGATTTTGTGCGCGGCTTGCCGTGTTTCTTTACTTGGGTCGGCGGCAGGGCGCCGAGGTAGCGCTCGAAGTTGGCGCGCATCGCATCGACAGTCTTGAGTCCTTCCGGGATGGCGCGATGCTCCACGTACCAGTTGAACGCCTGGCCGAGCGTCAACTCGGCACGGCGGTCGCGTTTGGCCTGGGCCGGGTCCCGTCCGAGGGCGATGTCGTTACGGATGGCAACAGCGCGGACCCGGGCTTGGTCGATTTTCAGGTCAGGATACAGTCCAATCGTGATGCGCAGCGGTCGGCCGTTGGGCACGCGCTTGAGCATGCAGAAAGTCTTGCGCCCGTTCGACGTTATGCGCAGCTGCAGGCCAGGTTCGCGGATATCATGATAGGTGGCGCGCGCTCCTGCCGGGGGCAGGGGGAGGCGATCAATGGCGGCTACCGTAAATACAATACGCTGCGAGGGTGAGCGCGGTGTTGGCATATTTCGGTCCTGGGCTACATTGGGGTTACGGAGGAGCGCAATGCCGGACAACTTTCGTACTCGTCCGTAAATCTCGGCCGCGCTATAAGATCATGATTTCATAGTAAATATAAAAGCAAGTCAAATTTGGTAAAACGTGGCAAACATGCTAGCCTTGTGCCTCCGAAGCCAAGGGTCGTGGGTTCGATCCCCGCCAGCCGCACCATCCCATTCATCTGCCTTCCCTGCCTGTCTCGGGTGTCGACGCATGCCGTTATCGGCCGGTGCGCGACGCTTGACGAAGTGCTATCGGTACGGCGCGCACGATTCATGCTTTCTTGGAACTTGTGTTTCAGAAAATGCTAATATCCCCAGACCGATACAGATGAGCTGGCTAAAGGCGTCTTACGCCAGTCATGTCATTTAGTTATCACTTCGAAGTCAATGTTGTTACCGTTAGACAAATTCTAAAGGTAAGTTGAGTGTACTTATCCATTCGTGCTACACTGAATGTTAGCATAATTGCAAAACTAAATTCTTGAGCGGAACGCGATCAATGAAAGCTGATGAAGTCGTCGCAGTGGTAGGGCTGGGTTACGTCGGGTTGCCCCTGGCTGTTGAATTTGGCAAGAAGGGGCGCACCATCGGTTTTGACCTGTCGCGTGCCAAGATCGAACGTTATCAACAGTTCGTGGACCCGACCGGCGAAGTCTCGTCGGACGCGCTGCGCGCTGCGAGCGGGCTCGAGGTCACCACCGACCCGGCCATGCTGGCGCAGGCCGACTATATCGTCGTGGCCGTGCCGACCCCGGTCGACATCGCGCACAATCCCGATTTCACGCCGCTGATCGGCGCCAGCAAGTCGGTCGGCAAGCACATGAAGCGCGGCGCCATCGTCGTCTATGAATCGACCGTCTATCCCGGCGCCACCGAAGAAGTGTGCATCCCGATCCTGGAACGCGAGTCGGGCCTGAAATGGAAGCAGGACTTCAACGTCGGCTTCTCGCCGGAGCGCATCAACCCGGGCGACAAGGAACACACCCTCACCACCATCCTGAAAGTGGTGTCGGGCGACGGCGACGAATCGCTCGAGCGCATCGCGAACCTGTACGAATCGGTGATCACCGCCGGCGTCTACCGCGCTTCCAGCATTAAAGTTGCCGAAGCCGCGAAAGTCATCGAGAACACCCAGCGCGACCTGAACATCGCGCTCATGAACGAACTGGCGATCATCTTCGACAAGATCGGCATCGACACCCTCGAGGTCTTGAAGGCAGCCGGCACCAAGTGGAACTTCCTGCCCTTCCGTCCGGGCCTGGTCGGCGGCCATTGCATCGGCGTCGATCCGTATTACCTGACCCACAAGGCCGAGATGGTCGGCTACCACCCGCAGGTGATCCTGGCGGGCCGCCGCATCAACGACGGCATGGCCAAGTTCGTGGCCGAGAAGACCGTCAAGTCGATGATCTCCTCTGGCTTCCACGTCAAGGGCTCGAAGGTCAACGTGATCGGCCTGACCTTCAAGGAAAACTGCCCGGACCTGCGCAACTCGAAAGTGGCCGACATCGTCCACGAACTCGAATCGTATGGCGTCGAGGTGCATGTGTTCGACCCGCAGGCCGATGCCGCCGAAGCGCAGCACGAGTACGGCATCAAGCTGGAAAGCTGGGACAGCCTGCCGAAGGCCGACGCCGTGATCATCGCCGTGCCGCACAAGGAAGTGCTGGCCCTGTCGCTGCCCGACTTCCAGTCCAAGCTCAACGAAGGCGGCTGCTTCATCGACGTCAAGTCGCAGTTCGAGCCGAACGCCTTCCAGGAAGCCGGCTACTGCGTCTGGCGCCTATAACATTCCGTGGCTGCGCGTGAGCGCGGCGACGTCGCCGGCAACGCCGGCGTGACCCTGAAAGTGTTTAGAAAGTGAACAAGTTCCAAGACGTCCAGCAGCACCTGCGGCAGCACCGCTACCACTGGCTCGTAACCGGTGCGGCCGGGTTCATCGGTTCGAACCTGGTCGAGGCGCTGTTGAAGCTCGGCCAGCAGGTCACCGGCCTGGACAACTTCGCGACCGGACACCGCCACAACCTCGACCTCGTGCGCGACGCCGTCGGCGCCGAGGCCTGGACCCGCTTTGCCTTCATCGAAGGCGACATCCGCAGCGAGGCCGATTGCGCCAGCGCCTGTGCCGGCGCCGATTTCGTGTTGCACCAGGCGGCACTGGGCTCGGTATCGCGCTCGATCGACAATCCGATCATGACCAACGAGGTCAACGTCACCGGCTTCCTGAACATGCTGGTGGCCGCGCGCGATGCGAAAGTGAAGCGCTTCGTCTACGCCGCGTCGAGCTCGACCTACGGCGACCATCCCGACCTGCCGAAGATCGAAGACCGCATCGGCAACCCGCTGTCGCCCTACGCCGTGACCAAGTACGTCAACGAGCTGTATGCCAACGTGTTCGGCCGCACGTACGGCACCGAATCGATCGGCCTGCGCTATTTCAACGTGTTCGGCCCGCGCCAGGATCCGAACGGCGCCTATGCCGCCGTGATCCCGCAATGGGTCGCGGCGCTGATCCGCAACGACGAGCTGCGCATCAACGGCGACGGCGAGACCAGCCGCGACTTCTGCTACATCGACAACGTGGTGCAGGCGAACATCCTGTCGGCGCTGTCGGGAAGCGAAGCCGCCAACCAGGTATTCAACATCGCGGTCGGCGACCAGACCAGCCTGAACCAGCTGTACGACACCATGCGCGGCCTGCTGCGGGAGCAGTTCCCGCACCTGGACGCGCACCGGCCGAGCTATGTGGAGTTCCGCCGCGGCGACGTGCGCCATTCGCTGGCCGACATCTCGAAGGCGGGAGCCCTGCTGGGCTACCAGCCCACGCACAGGATCGGCGAAGGCCTGCAGCAGGCGATGGCTTGGTATGTGCAACACCTCGCGCCATCTGAGAACAGCAATGCACAACCAAACAAGCAATAAAAATCGGGGAGGCTGCCGTGTTTAGGATCTCTAACCACTACGTGTCGAAGATCGTCTTTCTTCTGCTGTTCGTCGAAGTGATCGTACTGCTGGGGGCGGCCTACATCGGCTCGGCCCTGCGCATGCTCGAATTCGGCGACGCGGCGACGGCGGCCCACCTCGACCACTTCTTCACCTCGGCGGTTGCCTTCACCGTGGCGATCATCTTCAGCATGAGCGCCATGGGCATGTACCAGCTCGACTACGATGAAGGGCTGCGCCACCCGTTCTTCATGAAGCTGATGCCATCGTTCATGATGGCTTTCGCGATCCTGGCGCTGGTGTTCTACATGGCGCCGGAACTGTCCTTCGGACGCGGCACCATGGCCGTCGTGTTCATCCTGGGCGGCTTCGGGATCTTCCTGGCGCGGATGGCCTTCTTCAAGTCGTCCGAGGCGCGCATCCTGCAGTCGCGCATCATGTTCCTCGGCGGCGGCCCGCTGGCCAAGGAGTGCAGCGAGCTGGCGGCCAAGAATTCGAACTACCACCGCTACGACATCGCCGGCTTCATCCCGAGCCCGAGCGAAGAGCTGTGCATCCCGGCCGAGAACCTGCTGAAGGTGCGCGACGGCGACTCGCTGGTCTCGCTGGCACGCCAGCACAACGTGTCGGAAATCGTGGTCTCGGTGCAGAACCGCCGCGGCGGCTTCCCGATCAAGGAACTGCTCGACTGCAAGCTGCAAGGCATCCGCGTCACCGACGCCGCCACTTTCTTCGAGCGCGAAACCTGCCAGATCCGGGTCGACTCGCTGCAGCCTTCGTGGCTGGTGTTCGGCGGCGGCTTCGACCAGAGTTTCGTACGTACCTTCATGAAGCGCACCTTCGACCTGGTGTGCAGCCTGTTGATCCTTCTGATGGCTTTCCCGCTGATGCTGCTGGCGGCGGTGCTGGTCAAGCTCGAGGACGGCGGCCCGGTGTTCTATTCGCAGGAACGGGTCGGCAAGGATGGCAAGACCTTCCGCGTCCACAAGTTCCGCAGCATGCGCGCCGACGCCGAAAAAGGCGGCAAGCCGCAATGGGCGGCCCAGAACGACCCGCGCGTGACCCGCTTCGGCAACTTCATGCGCAAGACGCGCATCGACGAGCTGCCGCAGATCCTCAATGTGTTCAAGGGCGAGATGTCCTTCGTCGGCCCGCGTCCGGAGCGTCCTTACTTCGTCGAGCAGCTGATCGAAGTGGTCCCGTATTACAACGTGCGCCACAGCGTCAAGCCGGGCATCACCGGCTGGGCCCAGGTGCGCTACGGCTACGGCTCGTCGGCGGAAGACGCGCTGCAAAAGCTGCAGTACGACCTGTACTACGTGAAGAACAACAGCCTGTTCCTCGACGTCCTGATCCTGATTAACACCCTCAAGGTCGTCCTGTTCCGCAGCGGCCGCTGATTCGCCTGCACCCGGCGGGGCAACCCGCCGGGCGTCGCGCACGCGCCGTCCCACCTTCCTTCCTCCCCGCGCCGCCACCTTCCACGACATGGATGCCGTTCCCCTGACCAGCATCGCGGTTTACAGCTATGCGCTGGTCGCCGCCAGTTTCCTCGTGCTGGGCGCGCCGCTCGCGGTCCGCCAGCGGCGCCGCCACGACATCGTGCTCGGCCTGGCCTGCCTGTCGAGCGTGCTGTGGGGCGCGGCGCTGGCCTGGGAAGCTGCCTACGGCGTCATGTGGTCGCCCCTGACCGATTGCGCCGAACTGCTGCGCAACGCCGCCTGGTCGGTGTTCCTGATCGTGCTGCGCGGGCACTTCACCGAACCGGACAGCCGGATGCCCCTGCGCCTGCAGCCGCCCATCCTGTTCGGCGGCCTGGGCTACCTCGCCTGCCTCGGCGCGGCGATGGCGGGCTGGTGGGACCTGTCCGAGCTGGCGACGTCGGGCGCGGTATCGGTGGCCGCGCGCGTGGCGATGGCCGTCTCGGGCATGCTCCTGATCGAGCACGTCTACCGCAACCGCACGCTGCACGAACGCTGGGCCGTGAAATTCGCCTGCCTCGGCATCGGCGCCATGTTCGCCTACGACTTCTACCTGTACAGCAACGTGATGCTGTTCCGCGAGGTCGATCCCGACATCTGGGCCGCGCGCGGCGTCGTCAATGCCCTGACCGTGCCCCTGATCGCGATTTCGCTGGGGCGCAGCAAGCTGTGGTCCTCGCCGCTGGCGGTGTCGCGCCGCGCGATGTTCCACTCGGCCACCCTGTTCGGCTCGGCCCTCTACCTGCTGGCCATGGGCTCGGCCGGCTACTACCTGCGCTATTTCGGCGGCAGCTGGGGCACCGTGATGCAGGTGACCTTCCTGTTCGCGGCCCTGATCCTGCTGGCCGGGGTGCTGTTCTCGGGCAGCTTCCGGGCGCGCCTGAAGGTCTTCATCAGCAAGCACTTTTACCGCTACAACTACGATTACCGCGAAGAGTGGATGCGCTTTACGCGCACCCTGTCCAAGCCCGGTCCCGACCTGGGCGAGCGTGTCATCGAAGCCGTCGCGGCCCTGGTGGAAAGCCCCGCGGGCGCCTTGTGGCAGCGCGGCGAGTCAGGCCATTACGAACCGGCGGCCAACTGGCGCGGCCCGGCGGTGGCGGCCTCCGAGCCGGCCGATTCGGCCTTCTGCCAGTTCCTCGAATCGAGCCAGTGGGTGGTCGACCTGCACGAATACGCCCACACCCCGGGCAAGTACGATGCGCTGGTGCTGCCGGAATGGCTGGGCAGCTATCCGCGCGCCTGGCTGGTGGTGCCGCTGATCCTGCACGCGCGCCTGTTCGGCTTCGTGCTGCTGCAGAATCCGCGCAGCCCGGTCAAGCTGAACTGGGAAGTCATCGACGTGCTCGAGATCGCGGGCAGCCAGGCCGCCAGCCAGCTGGCGCAGCAGGACGCCGCCCATGCCCTGATGGTGGCGCGCCAGTTCGAGTCCTTCAACCGGATGTCCACCTTCGTCGTGCACGACCTGAAGAACCTGGTGCTGCAGCTGTCGCTGATGAACGCCAACGCCGCCAGGCACAAGGACAATCCCGAATTCCAGGCCGACATGCTCGAAACGGTCGACTATTCGGTGCAGAAGATGAAGATCATGCTGCAGAAGCTCAGCCGCATCGAAAACCACGAGCAGCCGCTGGCGCTGTCGGTCGACCAGGTGGTGCGCCAGGCGGTCGCGCTCAAGGCCGCCTTCGAGCCGCGCCCGCAGCTGGCGGTCGAAGATCCGCTGCTGCGCGTGCTGGCCGACCGCGAGCGCCTCGAGCGCGTGGTGGGTCATTTGATCCAGAACGCGATCGAAGCGACCCCGCGCACCGGCAGCGTGAAGATCCGCCTGGCGCGCGAAGCGGCCAGCGCCGTGATCGAGATCGCCGATACCGGCGAAGGCATGAGCGAAGACTTCATCCGCGAGCGCCTGTTCAAGCCCTTCGACTCGACCAAGTCGGCGGGCATGGGCATCGGGGTGTTCGAAAGCCGTGAATACATCAATGAACTGGGCGGCAGCCTGGAGGTGAGCAGCAGGCCGGGCGCCGGCACCACCTTCCGTGTCCTGCTGCCGCTCCATCAACAAGAAGTGCCGGCGGAGCAGAATGCTTCGCGCGCCGCATGACCCGAGGAAGAACGTGACCCAGACCAAACCGAAACTGCTGATCATCGAAGACGATCCCGGCCTGCAAAAGCAGCTGCGCTGGAGCCTCGATGCCTATGATGTGGTGGTAGCCGGCGACCGCGAGGCGGCGCTGGCCCAGATCCGGCGCCATGAGCCGGCGGTATGCACCATGGACCTCGGGCTGCCGCCCGATCCGGACGGCTCGACCGAAGGGCTGGCGACGCTGCAGCAGATCCTGGCGCTGGCGCCGGACACCCGCGTCATCGTCCTGACCGGCAACCAGGACCACACCAATGCGGTCAAGGCGATCGGCATGGGCGCCTACGACTTCCACCAGAAGCCGTGCGACCCGGAAGTGCTCAACCTGGTGATCCAGCGCGCCTTCTTCCTGAACAACCTGCAGATGGAAAACCGCCGCATGCAGCAGTCGCAGGCCGACTCGCCCATGTCCGGGGTGATCTCGCGCGACCCGGGCATGCTCAAGGTCTGCCGCAACATCGAAAAGGTGGCGCCTACCTCGGCTTCGGTGATGCTGCTGGGCGAGTCGGGCACCGGCAAGGAAGTGCTGGCGCGCGCGCTGCACCAGCTCTCGCCGCGCGCCAAGGAACGCTTCATGGCGATCAACTGCGCGGCGATTCCGGAAAACCTGCTCGAGAGCGAGTTGTTCGGCTACGAAAAGGGCGCCTTCACCGGCGCGGCCAAGCAGACCAAGGGCAAGGTCGAGCTGGCGCACGGCGGCACCTTCTTCCTCGACGAAGTGGGTGATTTGCCGATGCCGCTGCAGGCCAAGCTGCTGCGCTTTTTGCAGGAGCGCGTGATCGAGCGCATCGGCGGCCACGAGGAGATTCCCGTGGACGTGCGCATCGTCTGCGCAACCCACCAGAAGCTCAAGGAATTGTGTGCCCAGGGCCGCTTCCGCGAAGACTTGTATTACCGCCTGTCCGAGATCGTGGTGACGATCCCGCCGCTGCGCCAGCGCGACGGCGATGCCGCCTTGCTGGCCCACCATTTCAAGAACAAGTTCTGCGCGGCCGAGTCGCGCCCTTCGCTGCACTTCGCACCGGATGCGATCGCGGCGATCGAAAGCTATGCCTGGCCGGGTAACGTGCGCGAGATGGAGAACTACATCAAGCGCGCGGTCATCATGGCCGACGGGAACACCATCGTCGCCGACGACCTCGGGCTGCCGGGCGAGGGCGCGGAAGAAGAGCCGATCAACCTGCGCCAGGTGCGCGACGAGGCCGAGTACAAGGCCATCGTCAAGGCGCTGGCCCGGGTGGACGGCAATATCGTCAAGGCCTCCGAGGTGCTGGGCGTGAGCCGCCCGACCCTGTACGACCTGATGGGCAGGCACGGCATCAAGACCGGCGCCTGACCAGGGCCCGTGTAGGGTGGTCGGCTCCGCCGACCGCGCGTTCAACCGGGTCGTGCGTCGCCACGGTGCATGTGAGCGTTGAACGCGCGGTCGGGAGAACCCGACCACCCTACGGCTGGCCTGGCGCGATCTCGTCGAACAGGCGCGCCAGCTGCACGGCCTGGGCGCGCCGCTCGTGGCGCAGCACCACGTCGGGCGCCGCCACCGGCGCGCTGCCTTGTTCCACCAACGCCAGGAAGCGCACCAGCGCCTCGATGATGCCGGCGGTCGCATCGAGCGGCCCGATGGTGTCGATGCCGGCCCGGCGCAAGGTGGCCGCGGTGTCGCCCGCGGCATCGGTCAGGGCCAGCACCGGCCTTCCCGCGCGCAGGTATTCATACAGCTTGGCCGGCACCTGGTCGTTGCAATTGGCCGCCTGCAGCACCAGCAAGGCGTCGGCCGCGAGCATCTCGCGCAGCGCCTCGCGGTAGGGCAGCGGCGGCGCGATCACCACCATGTCGTCCAGGCCGAAGCGCTCCACCAGGCCGCGCAAATACTCTTCCATGACCGGCGCGCGCAGCACCAGGCGCAGCGTGTCCGGGCCGATGCGGCCGTCGGCGCGCAGGGCCGCCAGCGCCTCGAACAGGCAGGTCGGGTCGCGCTCGAGCGCATACACGATGCCGCTGTGCAGCAGCACCAGCGGCCCGCCGGCTGCTTTCCCGGCATCCGGCAGGGGCGCGCCGGCGGCGGCGAAATTGCCTTCGTCGTAACCATTCTCGATCACGCACAGGCGCGTCGCAGGCAAGTCCGGATAGCGTTCGCGGTAGCTGCGCGCCGCGCCCGCAGTGGTGCAGACCGCGCGCGTGCAGTGGAGCAGGGTCTGGCGTTCGATCCAGAGCGCGGCGGCGCGTTTCAATCGTCCGCTCGGATGCACCGCGTCGACCATCGGGTCGCGCAGGTCGGCCACCCAGGGCAGACCGGTCAGGCGATGCAGCACCAGTCCCACCAGGTGGGCGGTGGCGATCGGGTAGGTCGACCAGATCAGGGCCGGGCGCCGGCGCCGGATCGTGGCCAGGCCGGCCGGCACCGCGCCGAGCAGCCAGGTGATCCAGCGGTCGGGCAGCGCCATCCAGCCGGCGTAGCGGCCGCGCCAGGCCAGATGGCGCGCGGTGTCGAGCGCGAAGGCGCGCTGCACGCTGGTGCCGGGCGGGATCGCGCCGAGCTGTTCGATGCCGGTGTCTTCGTAGGCGCGCGGCGCGGCGCTGAGCACCAGCGGTTCCCAGCCCAGCGCCGGCAGGTTGCGCACGAATTGCAGGGTGCGCTGCAGCCCGCTGCTGCCCCGTTGCGGCGGGAAGTGGAAGGCCACCATCAGCACGCGCCTCATCGCGGCCTCACCATGCGCGCACCCAGGCGCAGACGCGCGCCGCGGCTTCGTCTTGCCAGGCGCGCTGCGAGAAGGTATGGTCGGCGCCCGCCAGTTCGTGGCGGCGCATGCGGGGTTCGGCCAGCAGCCGGCGCCACTGGGGCGAAGACTGCGCCAGGCCGGCGAATTCCTGCGCCGTCAGGTCGGCCCCGCTCAGCACCACCAGCACCTGCCCGGAAAAGCGGCTGAGCCGCGCATGCATGCGCTCGGGAAGGCTGGCGCCGGATTCTGCGCTGCCGCCCTTGTTGCCCTTGCTGCCCGCCTGGCGCAGCAGCGCCAGCGCCGAGGCCAGCGCGGCGCCGGGGCGGAAGCGCCCGGACAGCAGCTTGCGCCAGAAATCGAGGCTGAGCAGGCGCGCGCCGTAATAGTGCTGCAAGGTGGCGCGCGCCGCGCCCTGTTCGGTGCGCACCCACGGGTTCAGCAGCACCAGGCCGCGCACCCGCGCGTCGTGCGCCGCATAGAACACGGCGGCGGAGGCGCCGTCGCACAGGCCGCACAGCGCCACTTCGCGCAGCGTGGGCACGGCATCGAAAAAGGCGTCGAGCGCGCAGCGCAGGTCGGCGTCGACCGCCTCGAAATCGCGCAGGGCGCCTTCGCTGTCGCCCATGCCGCGGTAATCGAAACGCATCGCCGCCACGCCTTCGGCCGCCAGCTGGCGCGCCAGCAGCGTGAACTGGCGGTGGCTGCCGGCGCGGTATTGCGGGCCGCCGACCACGATCAGGACGCCGCGCGCGGCCGGCGCCGCCGGCAGGCTGACGATGCCGACCAGCTGCTCGCCTTCGCAGGCGAAGGACAGGGCGCGTTCCTCAAGCATGGGTGGCCTCGCCCAATACCGATACGGTGGCATCGAGCAGGGCGGGACAGTCGATGATCTCCTGGCTGCTCCAGAAGACCGGCCCGCGCACGCCGTGCAGGGTTACGGGTGTCCCGGCCACGCGCCAGGCGTCGGCAATGCGTGCGCTGGCCGGCGCCAGCGGGCGTTCGCCCGGGCCGACGTCGAACCAGTCGACTGGGGCCATGGGAGCCAGCGTCCTGGCGTCGAGCGCGTCGATGGCGGCCGCCAGTTGCGGGGCCAGCGTGTAGCCGGCCACCTCGAGCGGCGCGCCGCCGAGCAGGGCAGCGCGCAAGGCCTGCGGCCCTTGGGCGCTGCCCTCGCGCAGCATCTGGCCGGCGCTGCGCAGGCGCAGGAATCCGGTCAGGAAGGCGGCGCCGCTGGTAACCGGCTGCCACAGCAGCAGCCGCGGCAGCGGTGCGGCGCTGCGCCGCGTGTAATCGAGCGCCAGCAGGGCGCCCAGCCGCAAGCCCCACAGGCCTGGCGCGACGCCGCTGCGCTGCTCCAGCCATGCGCAGCCGGTGGCGAGGTCTTCCAGCCAGGCTTCCCAGCGCGCCTCGGCGAATTCGCCGGCGCTGTCGCCGCAGCCGTACAGGTCGAGCTGCAGCACGGCCACGCCGGCCGCCGCCAGCCGGCGCGCGCCGATGGCCGCCATGCGGCGCGACTTGTTCATCTCTTCGCCGAAGGGATGGATATACAGCAGCGCCTGGCGGCAGGGCGTGGAGTCGCCTTCAGCCGGCGCGTGATAGAGGGCAAACAGCGGCCCGCGCGCGGAGGGCAGGAAGAAGGGTTCGGCCCCACGCTCCGGCGCCGTGCTCATCGTGCGAGTTTTCCGTCCACGAAGGCAGCCAGGCTGCCCAGGGTCTCGAAGGTGCTGGCGCTGATCTCGTCGTCGTCGACCATGAAGCCGAAGCGCTCTTCAAGGGCTCCGAGCAGCGACACCACGGCCATCGAATCGAGCTCGGGCAAGGCGCCCAGCAGCGGCGAATCGGCGGTCAGCGCCGCGCCGCGCGGTCCCAGGAACAGGGTATCGGTCACGATCTGTTTTACTTCATCCAAATACATAATTTCTCCAGCGGTTCAGGCCCGGGCGCGCAGCGCGGCATGCGCACGCGCCAGCAGCGGCCAGCGGTAATAGTTGACATGGTACAGACGGCGGATCTCCTGCGTCCAGCGCGTGTGCCATTCCATCACCTTGCCATAAAATTCGATGCGCTCGTGGCGGGCGTCTTCGAACAGTGCGCGGCTGGCTTCTTCGCGCATCAGCATGGCCGGCGAGGTGCCGTCGGCCACCGCTTCGTCATAGGTGGTTTTCAGCACGATCAGGCAGCGTTCGTCCTCGATGCACAGGTCCATGGCGGCCAGGCGCTCGCCATACCAGTAGCGGTAGGCGCGGGCGCGCCCGCACCGGGCAAAGGCGCGCAGCATGGCGCCGTAGAAGCGGCTCTGGGCGTCGCCCGGCGCCACCGCGGTGCCGCCGCCGGCCTTCCAGCCGGCCGCCTCGAGGCGGGCATAGTCGGCCACCGCCGCTTCCATGCCCGCTTCGCCGCGCTCCACATCGAGCCGCAGCGCGATGCCGTCGCGCTGCAGGCGGGCGCGCTGTTTTTTCAGGTTGCCGCGCAGGTTCTTGCCGCGGCCCTGCCAGTAATCGTCGAAACTGCCCTGCAGCGTGATGCGCGCGGTGTCGATGTAGTCGAGCGTGCGCACGCTGCCGGCGTCCAGGGGCCGCGCCACCAGGTCGGGGTCGAGCTGGGTCAGGCCGAGCACCAGGGGCCAGCCGGGCAGGGCGCGCAGCAGGCCACGCAGCAGCGCCGCGGTATCCTGGCCGGGCGCTTGCAGCCACAGGCCGAGCGGGGCCTGGGCCGGCTGCAGCGTGCTCCAGCCGCGTCCCGCCGGCGCCACCACGCCCATCGCGACCAGCGCGCCATCTTGACGGCAGCAGGCCAGCAGCGCGCGCGGGTCGCCGAAGGTCTCCAGCAGCGGCGCCAAGAATTCCGGCGCCAGCGCCGGCGGCATGCCGGCGGCGCCGGCCAGGGCGCCCCATTCAAGGGCAAAATCCGCGAACCGGGCGGCGGGATGCAGGGTCCAGTTCATGCGCGCACCGCCGCGCGAATGGTGGCGCACAGCCAGGCCAGTTCGTCTTCGCGCAATTCCTGGTGCACCGGGAAGCCGAGCACCTGGCGCACCAGCGCGGCGCTGTGCGGGAAGGCGTCGGCGGCCGGGTCACGCACCTGGGCGAAGCGCACCAGCGGCACGCCGCGCGCTTCCAGTGCCGCGAACAGCGGCTCGGGGTCATCGACCAGCAGCGGGAATACCCAGGGGCAGACATCGTCCGGCAGCACGGGGTGCAGCGGCCGGCAACCCGGCAGGCCGGCCAATGCGGCCTGCAGCCGCAGGTAATTGGCGCGGCGCGCCCCCACGATGCGCGCCGGGCTGCCAAGGCGCAGCACGATGCGCGAGAACAGCGCGCTGCGGAGGTCGAGCCAGGCCGGCTCGAAACGCACGCTGCTGTCGGACGAATCGGGCGCCAGCGCCGCCTGCGGGGCGGCGCCCGTGTCCTTGGCGCGCGTCCACAGCAGGCGCTTGAGCGCCAGGGGCAGAGCCAGCAGCCAGGCCAGGGGCTGCATGCGGCCGTAGGCGAAGCCCCGCTCGAGCGTGTTCAGGGCCACCTTGGCCTCGAAACCGGCGCCCGCTCCGCGCGGTGGCGGCGCGCCCAGCCGGTGGCGCGCCGAGACCAGGCAGCCGCCTTCGTAGGTGGGATAGAACTTCATGCTGCTGGCGATCGCGTAGTCGCCCCAGGCGCCGACCGGGCGCCCCTGTACCTGGCCGAACCAGCTGTGCGCGCAGTCTTCCAGCAGCTGCAGGCCGGCGCCGTCGCACCAGGCGCGCAGGGCCGCCATGTCCTGGTGGAAGCCGAAATAATGGGTGGCCATCAGCGCACGCACCGCCGGAGTGGTGCGGCGCGCCAGTTCCTGCGGGTCGACCATGCCGTCCGGCCCGACGTCGTAGTACACCGGCTGCACGCCGGCCCACAGCAGCGGCGCGACCATCGACTGGGTGTGCCAGGCCGGCACCAGCATCGCGTCGCCGGGCTTCAAGTCCATCTCGCGCAGCGCCATGCCGATCGCGATGCGTCCGCTGGTGACCAGGCAGGCCGGGCCGGCATCGAGCACCGAGGGCAGGGCGCTGCCACTGGCGCGTTTGAAACTGCGGGCGGACAGCACCGGGGCCAGCGGCAAGCGCGGGCGCGCCGCCGGCAGGGTGGAAGAAGGCAGGATTTTGCTCATCAGGGAGTATAGGCCCAGCAGGGGGAGTTGGTCGAGCCGCGCTCGCCGCTTCGCGGGCGGCGGCAAGCGCTTTTGCCGATCGCCTGGTCGATTACTTCGTCGAAATCTTACTGGTAAAATGCGCGCTCGGCTGCCTGCGTCAGGGAGCGAGAGACTATCAGGATTTTCATGGGTGACCTCGTTCACGATTTCATTTTCTCGGCAGCGCAGCGCACGCCCCAGGCCGAAGCGCTGGTGTATCGCAGCGAGCGCCTCGATTATGCCGCGCTGGCGCGCCAGGTAGGCGCCGCCGCCGCCGCCATGCAGGACGCCGGCGTCGAAGCCGGCGAGCGCGTCGCGGTCTTCCTCGAAAAGCGTATCGAGGGCGTCGCCGCCCTGTTCGGGGCCAGCGCCGCCGGCGCCGTCTTCGTTCCCGTCAATCCGCTGCTCAAGCCCGAGCAGGTCGCCTATATCCTGGCCGATTGCGGGGTACGCCTCCTGGTCACGTCGCCGGAACGCCTGCGCCAGCTGGCGCCCGCGCTGGCGCACTGCCCGCAGCTGCACACCATCCTGGTCACCGGCGCCATCGAGACGCTCGAGGCGCCCGCCGGCGTGGCGCTGCGCCCTTTCGGGGGCCATGCCGGCGCGCCGCGGCCGGTGCGCCGCATCGACGCCGACCTGGCCGCCATCCTGTACACCTCGGGCAGCACCGGCAAGCCCAAGGGCGTGGTGCTGTCGCACCGTAATCTGGTGGCGGGGGCGGAAAGCGTCGCCGGCTACCTGGCCCTGGGTCCCAGCGACCGCCTGCTGGCGGTGCTGCCGCTGAGCTTCGACTATGGCCTGAGCCAGCTGACCTGCGCCTTCCACGTGGGCGCCGCCGCGGTGCTGATCAACCACCTGTTCGCCCAGGACATCGTGCGCGCCGTCTGCGCCGAGCGCATCACCGGACTGGCGGCGGTGCCGCCGCTGTGGATCGAACTGGCGCGGCTGGACTGGTCGGCCGCGCCGGCGCTGCGCTATCTCACCAATTCCGGCGGCGCCATGCCGCGCGCCACCGTCGACGCGCTGCGCAGCGCCATCCCCCAGGCCGAACTGTTCCTGATGTACGGCCTGACCGAAGCCTTCCGCTCGACCTATTTGCCGCCGTCCGAACTGGACCGGCGGCCGGACTCGATCGGACGCGCGATCCCGAACGCCGAAGTGATGGTGGTGCGGCCCGACGGCCAGCCTTGCGCGCCGGACGAGCCGGGCGAGCTGGTGCATCGCGGCGCCCTGGTGGCGCTGGGCTACTGGAACGATCCGGCCAAGACCGCCGAACGCTTCCGGCCCGCCCCGGGCCGCGACCCGGCGCTGCCGCTGGCCGAGATGGCGGTGTGGTCGGGCGACACGGTGCGGCGCGACGCCGAGGGCTACCTGTATTTCGTCGGCCGCAGCGACGACATGATCAAGGTGTCCGGCTACCGGGTCAGCCCGACCGAGGTCGAGGAAGCCTTCCACGCCAGCGGGCTGGCGCACGAGGCGGCCGCCTTCGGCGTCCCGCACCCGAAGCTGGGCCAGGCCGTGGTGGCAGTGGCGCGCGCGCACGATGGCGCATCCGGCGCCGACCTGCTGGGCGCCTGCCGCCGCCTGCTGCCGGCCTATATGGTGCCGGTCCACCTCGCGCTGAGCGCGGACCCGCTGCCGCGCAACCCTAACGGAAAGATCGACCGCACGCTGCTGCGCGCAGGTTTCATGAACATGTTCGACGACCAGGAAACCCCATGACCGATATCCGCCCTGCGCAACGCCCTGTGCATGCCGCGCAAACGCTGTTTCCGGTATCAGGCGGCTGCCTGCAGGTGGGCGGCATCGCGCTGACCCGGCTCGCCGAGCGCGTCGGCGCCACGCCTTTCTATGCCTACGACCGCAGCCTGCTCGATGCGCGCGTGGCCCAGCTGCGCGCCGCGCTGCCGCCGGCGGTGCGGCTGCATTACGCGGTCAAGGCCAACCCGATGCCGGCCCTGGTGCAGCACATGGCCGGCCTGGTCGACGGCTTCGACGTCGCATCCGCCGGCGAAATGGCGGTGGCCCTGGATACGGGGATGGCGCCGGCCGACATCAGCTTCGCCGGCCCCGGCAAGTCCGATGCCGAATTGCGGCGCGCGATCGCGGCCGGGGTGTGCCTGCACATCGAATCGGAAGCGGAACTGGCGCGCGCGGCCGGCATCGGCGCGCAGCTGGGACTGCGCCCGGCAGTGGCGCTGCGGGTCAATCCGGATTTCGAACTGAAGGGATCGGGCATGCGCATGGGCGGCGGCGCCAAGCCCTTCGGCATCGACGCCGAGCGGGTGCCGGCGCTGCTGCGCACACTGGGGGTGCTGGCGGTGGACTTCCGCGGCCTGCACATCTTCAGCGGCTCGCAAAGCCTGAAGGCGGACGCCATCATCGAGGCGCAGTCGCGCACCTTCGAGCTGGCCCTGTCCCTGCTCGAAGGCACCGGCCTGCCGCTGGCGCAGCTGAACATCGGCGGCGGCTTGGGCATTCCCTATTTCCCGGGCGAGCAGCCGCTGGCGCTGGACGCGATCGGCGCGCACCTGCACGGCTGGATGGAGCGCCTGCGCGAGCGCTCGCCGCAGACCGAGGTGATCATCGAACTGGGGCGCTACCTGGTGGGCGAGGCGGGCGTGTACGTGGCGCGCGTCATCGAGCGCAAGGAGTCGCGCGGCCAGGTCTTCCTGGTGACCGACGGCGGCCTGCACCACCACCTGGCGGCGTCGGGCAATTTCGGCCAGGTGATCCGCAAGAATTATCCGGTCGCGATCGGCAACCGCATGGACGGCGCCGCGCTCGAAACCGTGTCGGTGGTGGGGCCGCTATGCACGCCGCTCGACCTGCTGGCCGAACGCATGGAACTGCCCCAGGCCGGTGCGGGCGACCTGGTGGTGGTGTTCCAGTCGGGCGCCTACGGCCGCAGCGCCAGCCCGGCCGCCTTCCTGAGCCATCCGGCTGCTGCGGAAGTGCTGGTGTAAAGCACTCCCCCAAGGCAGGGACGGTGCTCAGTGGCGTTCCGTCACCGCTTTGCCCTGCACCCCGGCCTGTGGGGGACGGCCGACCAGCTCGCCGATCAGGTCGAAGGTCGTGCCGGCAAGTAGCGCCACCCGCGCGCGCCGCTCGCGGATATGCTCGGTATAAGGCCCCAGGTTGCGCAGGGCCAGGCGCGTGGCTTCCACCAGGCGCGCGCTCAAGTGCTCGTCGATCTCGACCAGGTAGTCGGGCGAGGCGAAATCCTCGAAGACGTTGGGAACCTTCGGCTCGTAATTGATCGGGACCACCGGGACATTGCAGCCCAGCGAAAAGATCATCGCGTGCAGGCGGACCGTGATGTTGAGCACCGCCTGGCCCGCGACCCATTTGAGCTGGGCCGCCGACAAGCGCTTTTCATAGACGTGCAGCGCTTGCGGATGCTTCATCGCCGCCTGGATGCGGCGCGCCATGGCGACGTCGTCCTTGCCATGGTCGAGCACGGACATCGGCACCGCCACGATTTCCACGTCCTCGGTCTCGACCAGCTGGTCGAGCGCGGCCGCGAACAGCGCGATGCATTCCGGGCGCCGGCGCAGCGCATAGGTCGGATAGAAGCCGATTTTCCGCTTGCCGGTGCCGAACAACGCCTGCAGCTGCGTCCGGTCCTCCTCGGGCGGGGCTTGCGCGGCGAGCAGGAAAGCCGGATCGGCCACGATGTGGATGCGTTCGTCCGGCACGCCGACTTCGCGCAGGAGTTGCGCCGCGCGCTGGCTGCGCACCGTAATCAGGTCGCAGGACCGGGCCGTCGTGCCGATCAGCCATTTGCCCAGCCGGGTCTTGAACGGGCCGACACCGATCGCATACATCATCGTCTTGCGTCCCAGCAGGCGGGCCAGCCAGATTTCGTCGAGCAGGCGCAGCAGGTTGCGCCAGTTGGTGTTGTCGCGCAGGATGCCGCCGCTGCCCAGCACGACGAGGTCGGCCTGGCGGATCGCGCGCAGGTGGCGCAGCACATTCCCGTTCAGGTATTGGCCCAACATGCCGCGGCCGACCAGCACCGGGTGGAACTGGCCGCGCACGCGCGCGCTCCGGGGGATATTTTCGGGAAACTCCGACAGCACCGTAAACCGGGCGTCGAGACGGGCGGAAGTGCGTTCTACGAAAACATCAAGAATGGCGTCATCCCCGGCGTTGAGCTGTCCATACCAACCATTGATCAGGATGTTCAGCGGGGTAGTACCACTCATTTACCGGGCCTCGCGAAGGTTTCTTTCGTTAATGCGGCAGCCTCCATCACCAGGGCGCGGGGCAGGTAGGACAGGCTCTTGAGCGGACGGGTGCCGCAGCGGGCCGCCTGGACGAACAGCGACATGCTGGCGCGGTAGCTGCCCGAGAAGAACAGGTCGCAGGCCAGCTGGAAAGAGCGGTTGCCGCGCAGTTCGCGAACTTCTTCGATCGTCAGCTTGCCGGACTGCTCGCGCATATGGCGTTCGATCATTGGCATGACGATGGCGCCGGTTTCACGCCGATGGCGTTTCATCAGGCTGTTGGTAATATCATAATAATTGATCAGGATCTCGGGCAGCACGACCAGCTTGCCGCGAATGGCCAGCTTGATCCACAGGTCGAGATCCTCGCCGACCGCCAGCGCTTCGTCAAAGCCGCCGAGTTCGCGCACGAGCGCGGTACGGGTCAGGACGGTCGGAGTCGGCACGAAGTTGTAGACCAGCAGGGTTTTCCAGGCGTCGGTGCCTTGCACCGGAGGCCGGTTCACATGGCCTTCCTTCAGCGGCATCCCCTCGGCAGACGACATCTGGCTATTGCAGGACACCAGGGTCACCGTGGGATCGGCTTCGATGGCCGCGACTTGCCGGCGCAGCTTGTCGGCCAGCCAGATGTCGTCGGCGTCGAGGAAGGCCAGGTAGGGCGCGCGCGCCAGCCGGATGCCGGCATTGCGCGCGGCCGATACGCCGCTGTTGACCGGCAGCTGCAGCAGTATGATGTTCTCGTCCGGCCCGATCGCCGCGCGCACGGCGTCGGCCGTGCCGTCGCTGCTGGCATCGTCGATGACGATGACCTCGATCCCGACGCCTTCCTGGGCGCGCACCGAGGCCAGCGCACGCGCGATGGTGGCGGCGGCGTTGAAGGCCGGGATGATCACGCTGACCTGGATGTCCTCGCTCGCGCAGGACAGGCCGGCGCCCGCCTTGTTGATGTGTTCTTGTTGCATAGGTTCAGCCCTCGAAACCACTTGATGCTCTGTTGCTGCGGCGGGGTGGCCCCGCCGCCAGATGAATAAAAAAGAAAACCGGCCCGCGCTCAGCGCTGGCCCGGCAAGTGCGGCTCGACTGCCCGTACCGGGCGCAGGAACAGCCAGGTCGCCAGCAGCGTCGGCTGGACCCGGCCGGCCGCGTCGCTGATTTCACGTTCCGAAATATGGATGCGCCCGACCGGGCCGATGGCGCCGCCCGCGGCCGCGCCATCAAGGCGATTCAGGTGCGCGCGGCTGTCGAACAGGTAGCGGTAGCCGGCCGCGCGGCAGGCAGCGAGCACCGTTTCCGAGCCGGCGCCGTGCGGCAGCGACATCGATTCGACCGGCGCCTTGCCGAGGTAGGCGGACAGGGTGTCCTGGGCGGCCCCGAGTTCCTGCGCCAGGTCGGCGACCCGGGTCAGCGGCTGGTGCGTCATGCCGTGGCCGCCGATCGCGTGGCCGGCCGCCAGCTTGCGCAGCTGGGGCACATCCATCATGGCAGGCATGGTCGCCGTGCAGTAGCCGGGACCGCTGCGGCGGCGCAGTTCGGCGGCCAGGGCCGGCGCTTCGGCGCGCGGGCGCCGGCCGATTTCCCGGATCACGGCGCGCGCGACGTCTTCGCCACTGCTCGCATGCAGCACGCAGTCGAGCGGCGCCATGCCCAGGCTGGCCAGGGCCGCGGCAACCTGCGTCCCGGCTTCAGATTGGGTCGCCAGGAAGCTGTACAGGCCTTCTTCCCAGAACGGCTCGGCCTGGCCGACTGCGCTGCCGGCCACGAAGACCAGCGAAGGCATGCGGTAGCGGTCGAGCACCGGCTGCGCGTATTCGGCGGTGTCGGCCCAGCCGTCGTCGAAGGTAATCAGGAGGCTGTTGGCGGGCAGGCTTTCCTTGCCCTCGAGCGCGGCGAACACGGTCGATGCGCCGACCACGTTGTAGTGGCGCTGGAAGAATGCGAGGCAGTGCGCGAACGATTCCGGCGTCATGGTCCATTCCGGATCGGCGCCGGGATAGCGCGGATCGGACCGCGGCAGCACGCGGTGGAACATGACCACCGTGAGGTTGCGGCGGTTGCGGATCCGGTGCCAGGCGCCCAGCAGGCCGGCGCGGTAGGCCAGCTGCTTGGCGCGCGCCGCCGACCGCAGCGGCGGCGGGAAGGGCGCATCGGCGGCGCGCTTGCCGAATATGTGCTGCCTCATTCTGGCGACCTGCAGGCCGAGCAGGGGCAGCACATGCTGGCCCAGCGGGTGGCCGGTGAGCGCCAGGCCGATCATCCAGCCAAGCGCGGCGCCGGCGCCGCCCAGCACCAGCACGCCCCAGGCATGCGACGAGACGTCGCCGCCGGCGCGCCACACCATCAGCGGCACGATCACCGCGCAGGCTGCGATCAAGGCGCTGGGTGCGCAGGCGCGCGCCAGCACCAGCGGACGCACGCCGATGGTCCGGTGCAGGAACCAGCAGACGGCGACGAGACCGATGCATTCGGACGCCACCAGGGCCAGCGCCACCGCCTGCAGGCCGTAGGCCGAGCTGGCCAGCACGGCCAGGATGCGTACCGGCTGGACCAGCAGGTTGCACATGGTGGCGCTGCGCACCTGTCCGGCCGCGACCATGGCCGGCGACGCGAACAGCCCGATGGCCGCGATGGCGCCGGCCACGCACAGCGGCCGCGCCAGCGGTACCGATGCATCCCACTGGGGACCGTAGAGCGCGTGCGTAACCGGGTAGGCCAGCACCATCAGCACCGCCAGGAAGGGCCAGGCGACGGCGGTCAGGTTCCCGACTGCCGCCAGGTAGGGCTGGTCGAGCTTCTGGCCGTCGCGCCGCACCTGGGCGAAGTAAGGCAGCACCAGCGGCGTGACCGCATTGGCGATCAAATGGGTGAACAGCTGCACCAGGCCGGTGGCGCGGCTGAAATAGCCGACCGCCGCCATGTTCATGACCTTGCCGACCACCAGCTCGGGCGCGCTGGCGCCGGCGATGTTGGCCAGGTTGCCCAGGCTGCTGATGCTGCCGAAGGACAGGATGGTGCCGATGTTGCGAAAGCGCGGTAACCAGGGGAAATTCGCGGGCCGGAACAGGTTGCCGCCGATGCCGAAGGCCAGGATGCCGGCGAAATTGGCCCAGGCCAGGCTCAGCGCCCCATGGCCGGACAGCGCCATCGAGACGGCGACGCCGACGTGGCACAGCGCGCTGAATGTCTTGACGTAGAAGATGGCGTTCAGGCGACCTTCGCGCCGCAGCACTCCGAGCACAACCGAGCCGAAAGGCGAAATCGCGAAGCTGGCCGCCATCACCGTCAGAATGTCGCGCAGGGCCGGGTTGCCGTAGAAGCGCGCCACCGGGCCGCTCAGCGCATACAGGGTGCCGCCCACGGCCAGCGCCAGCAGGATCGCCACGCCCATCACCGCCTGCAGCTTCTCGCGGGTCAGGTCGCGTTCCTGGATGATGTACTGGATCACGCCGAAATCGCGGAACACGTGCAGCATCGTCATCAGCATCGCCGCCAGCGAGAAGGTGCCGATCTCGGAAGGCGACAGGATGCGCGCCAGGAGCATCACCGACACGAACTGGATCCCCAGCTCGACGTATTGGGTGGCAAACGAGATGCCGATGGCCTTGCGGCCCGTCAGGTTGGAGGGAGGGGTGGAAGTCATCGTCGCCATCGAAGGTCAGCCGGCGAGCCAGCGCAGCACGCGGAACACGTAGAACGGGCGGGTGATGTCCCAGGGACGGCTGCGCGGCAGGGCAAAGCGGTCGTCCGCCGCGCCGGCGGCGCCCAGTGCCGTGGAAAACGCGGCTTCGAAGCCGGCCTGGCGCGCCATGGCGATGTGGCGCTGGTCGAAATCCTTGCCGTGCTTGCCGTTCGGGTAGGCGAAATATCGCACCGGCCGGCCGGTGATGTCTTCCAGCTGGCGCTTGCTCTCGGCCATCTCGTGCAGGGCGCTCGCGTCGGGCAGGCTGGTCAGGATGGGATGGGAAATCGTGTGCGCACCGATCTCGACGCCCAGGCCCGGCAGGGCGCGGATCATCTCGCTGGTGAGCATCAGTTCGTGGTCCGGCCGGCCAGCCAGCCGGTCGAGCCGTTCCACCAGCGCTTGGCGCAGCGCCGGCGCCAGGTACTTGGCTTTCTCGGTCAGGTCGGCCACTGCATGCCGGCGCTGCTCGAGGGTGTCGAGCGGATAGCTGCCCAGGCCCGCGTCTTGCAGGTCGAGGCGGCCGCCCTCGATGGTGCGCAGCGCTTCCAGGATGCGGTCGTTCCACATGCTGCCGCTGTCGATGAAGCCGGTGGTGACGAAGACGGTCGCCGGGAAGCCGAATTCGCGCAGGACCGGCAGGGCCAGGTCATGGGTCGAGCGGTAGCCGTCGTCGAAGGTGATGCAGACCGCGCGCGGCGGCATATTGCCATTGGCCAGCGCCGCCAGCGCCTGGTCCATCGGCAGCACGTTGAAGCAGTCCGCCAGCACCTGCATCTGCCAGCGGAAGGTGGCCACGTCCGGCTCGGCCGCCAGCAGCGGATCGGCCGTCTCGAGGATGCGGTGGTAGTTCAGGATGCACAGCCGTCCCTGCCCGGGCCGGCCCGCTGCAATCCTGTCGCCGATGAACCGGACCAGGCGCGAACCCAGGCTGGCGGAGGGCGCGTACGCCATCATGTCATGTCCTTTGTGATGAAGCCGGGCCCGGCATGGCTGCGCCTGCCGCGGCAATGGCGGCACGCCGCAGCTGCGCGGGTCAAGCACGGCGCAGCAATCCCTGGAACAGGCCGACCACGCGCAGGGCGTTTTCGTGCCAGGTCAGTTTTTGTTCGGTAATCGTCGCGCGCGCATTGGCGGCGACCTTCTCGCGCAGGACGGAGTCGGTGCACAGACGATCAACTGCCTGCGCCAGCGATGCGGTGCTGTCCGGGTCGAACAGGACGGCGTTCTGGTCGCGCGCCAGGATCTCTTCGATGTTCGGCTGGGCCGGACCGATGATCGCCTTGCCCAGCGCCAGGTATTCGAACAGCTTGAGCGGCGAGGCATAGGCCACCACGGCCGGCTGCAGGGCGATGTCGAAGGCGGCCACGTGGCGCGCCACGTCGTCGCGCTCGACGATGCCGGTGAAGGTCACGCGGCTGGCGATACCCAGGTCGCGCGCCTGCTGCTCGAGCGCGGCGCGGGCCGGGCCATCGCCGACCACCAGCAGGTGGCGGCGCGATTCCGGCGGGTCGCCGGCGATCAGGTCGACCACCTTGTCCAGGCCGTGCCAGTCGCGCACGAAGCCGGTAAAGCCCAGCACCAGGTTGCCTTCGAGGCCGAGCGCGCGCTTGGCCGCCTCGACGTCGGGCACGCCGCCGAAGCGCTCGCCGTTGATGCCGTTCGGGATCACGACGATGCGCTCTTCCGGCACGCCGTAGGAAGCGACGATGTCGCCCAGCACGCGCGTCACGGGCAGCACCACGTCGGCATTGCGCCAGGCATAGGCTTGCGACCAGCGCGCCAGGCGCGTGAGCGACAGGCCGTCATAGCGGCTGCGCTCTTCCAGGATCGGGGCATTGATCTCGAGCAGCAGCGGCAGCTTGTACTTGCGCGCCAACCAGATACCGGCCGGCAGGAACAGGTTGTAGCGCTCGTAGATGCAGTCCGGCTTGTGCTGGCGGACCGCTTTCGCCAGACGGCGGTAGGCCACCAGCGAATAGCCCAGCTCCATCAGCTCGTAGAACCATTTCGGCAGGTAGCGCTTGAGCAGGGCGACGGCGCCGGCATCCGAGCCGAAGGATTCGGTCTCGGCGCTCGGGGGCGCCACGATGATGATCTCATGGCCTTGCGCACGCAGCGCGCCGATCATTTCTTCGATATGGACGTATTGCCCGTCCTTGGAACGGGTGCGGTGATGATAAAGGATGCGCATTTACGGCTGCCCCATGAGGATGTTGCGGAACAGGTCGATCTGTCCCTGAGTAGTCTGGTCCCAGCTGAAGCGCTCGGCGTAGCGGCGGGTCGCGGCGCGGTCCGGCGCCTGGGCGCGCAGCAGTTCGATGGCTTCCACCAGGCTTTCCGGCGTGCGATCTTGCATCAGGCGGCCGGCTTCCGGCGCGGTGACCACTTCCGGCGTGCCGCAGATGCTGGTGGCCACCACGGGCGTACCGCAGGCCATCGATTCGAGCAACACATTGGCCCAGCCTTCGCGGCTGGAGGCCAGCACCATCAGGTCGGCGGCGCCGTAATAGGTACGCAGCTCGGTCTGGGGCACGGGCCCCAGCAGGCGGACGCGGTCGGCCACGCCCAGTTCGCGCGCCAGCGCCGCCAGCTTGTCGTGGTCTGGGCCGTCGCCGGCCACCAGCAGGGTTACGCCGGGCAGGCGGGTGAGGGCCTTGACGATGATGTGGTGGCCCTTGTGTTCGTTCAGGCGGCCCACCGACAGCAGGGTGTAGCCGTCCAGGCCGAGCGCGGCGCGGGCGGTGTCGCGGTCCAGCGGCGCGAAGCGCTGCAGGTCGACGCCGTTGCGCAGCGGCGTGATGTGGCGCGGATCGGCGCCCAGCCGGGCCAGTTCGTCCTTCAGGTAGCTGCAGACGGTGATCACGGCGCGCGCGTTCTGGGCGGCCCACAGGATCATCTTGCGCGGCACGGGAAACTGCGGAAGCAGGTTGATGTCGCTGCCGCGCGCGGTGATCACCACCGGTTTGTTGAAGTACTTGCCCAGCATGACCGCGGCGACGCCGTCCGGATAGAAGTAGTGCGCGTCGATGGCGTCGAAGTCGTAGCCGCTGTCGATGAGTTGGCCGATCGCCGGGCGCACCGCGCGCGCCATCAGCTGGGGCGCCACGTTCATGCCGATCTTGGGCAGGGCCACATAGCGCGGATGAACGATCTCGATGCCGCCGCGCACCTCGGCCGCAGGCACGCGCGCCATCTTGCCGTAGTTGCCGAAACGTTCTCCCTTGAAGGGGAACCAGGGCACCGGCGCGACCACGCGCGATTCGACCTGGCCGCTGGCGACCAAGTAGCGCAGCCGGGTTTCCACGAACAGGCCGTGGTTGGGCTGTTCGGCATTCGGAAACAGGGTGGAGAACGTCAGTAGTTTCATTTCGGGAGTGGCCGGATGAGCATCCCGGCGCGGCCGCCTGCGGCGCGCGGAAGGATCCGCGGGGCGGCTGCGCGCGACTGCTGCGGCAGCAAGAACAATGCTTGCCGGATTGCTATTTTCGTTAAAAACAAGTCAGTATATTACCTTAGAAAAATTAAAAGATCGCACTGTTTCGTGCGAGAAACGTAGTGCGATTCCGACGGTTAAATGCCGCCACACAATAGAGCTTGATCCGTTTGCAATTTTTTAACAGCACTGTTAGTCTTGCTGGAAACTTTCGCGGCCGGCGGCCCCAGCAATGCGGCGCCGCGGCCATTCGTGCCCCTCTCCACCGCTGAACTCCTATGAAAATTTCCATTATTGGCACCGGGTATGTTGGCCTGGTGTCCGGCGCCTGCTTTGCCGACGTCGGCAACACCGTGCTGTGCCTCGACGTCGACGCCCGTAAAATCGACATGCTCAAGGACGGGCAGATCCCGATCCACGAGCCCGGCCTCGAATCGTTGGTCGCGCGCAACGCCAGCGCCGGCCGCCTGCTGTTTTCGACCAGCTACGACGAAGCCGTCGCCCACGCAGAATGCATCTTCCTGGCGGTCGGCACCCCACCGGATGAAGACGGCAGCGCCGACCTGACCCATATCCTGGCAGCGGCGCGCAGCATCGGCCAGCGGATCACGCGTCCAGTGGTCGTGGTCGACAAATCCACCGTGCCGGTCGGCACCGCCGACAAGGTCCGCGCCGCCATTTCCGGCGAGCTGGACAAGCGTGGCGTGAGCGTCGAGTTCTCGGTCATCAGCAATCCCGAATTCCTGAAGGAAGGCGCGGCTATCGGCGACTTCACGCGCCCGGACCGCATCGTGATCGGCAGCGACAGCGCCACCGCGACGCAGCTCATGCGCCAGCTGTACGCACCGTTCAACCGCAACCACGAAAAGCTGGTCGAGATGGATGTGCGCAGCGCCGAGCTGACCAAGTATGCTTGCAACGCCATGCTGGCCACCCGCATCAGCTTCATGAACGAAGTGGCCAACCTGGCCGAACTGCTGGGCGCCGACATCGAGGCGATCCGCATGGGCATGGGCCTGGACCCGCGCATCGGTCCGAGCTTCCTGTACGCAGGCGTGGGCTATGGCGGTTCGTGCTTCCCGAAAGACATCAAGGCGCTGGTCAAGACCGCCGCCAACCACGACCAGCCGATGTACCTCCTGAACGCCACCGAGAAGGTCAATGAGGCGCAGAAGGACGTGCTGTTCAATAAGCTGTGCCGTTTCTTCGGCGGCGAATCCAAGCTCAGCGGCCGCACGGTCGCGATCTGGGGCCTGTCGTTCAAGCCGAACACCGACGACATGCGCGAAGCGCCGAGCCTGCGCCTGATCCGCAAGCTGTTCGCGGCCGGCTGCAAGGTCGTGGCCTACGATCCGGTGGCGGCTGAAGAAGCCGGCCGCGTGCTGGTGGCCGAGCATGGCGCCCAGCGCTGCGACGAATTGCTGCGCATGGTGGGCTCGGCCAACGAAGCGGTGCGCGGCGCCGATGCGCTGGCGCTGGTCACCGAGTGGAAGGAATTCCGTTCGCCCGACTTCAGCTACCTGGCGCAGGAATTGTCGGCCAAGGCCGTGTTCGACGGCCGCAACATCTACCAGCCGGCGACCGTGTCGTCGTATGGCCTGCATTACGAAGGCATCGGCCGCGTCAGCTCCGCAGCCTGAAAATGACAACCGGGCCTGCGGCCCGGGTCATTGTGCTTCACTTAGTGCCCGGTCCAGCCGGGCGCTTTGCGTTTCAGCGCTCCAGGCTGACGCGCAGGAAGGCTTCGAACATCAGCACCGACCACAGCGGGGCGCTGTAGTCGCTGGCGCCCGACTCGTGCTGTTCGACCATGTGGCGCAGATACTTCTCGTTGAAGATGCCGGTGTCGAGCAGGCGCTGGCTCAGCACTGCGTCGCGCACCGCCTGGCGCAGCGGACCGCGCAGCCAGGCCGCGACCGGGATCGAGAAGCCTTTCTTGGAGCGGTACAGCACGTCGTCCGGCAGGAAGGGCTCGAGCGACTTCTTGAAGATGTACTTGCCTTCGCCGCCCTTGAGCTTGACGTCTGACGGCAGTCCCGACACCCACTCCAGGAAGGTATGGTCCAGCAGCGGCACGCGCACTTCCAGCGAGTGGGCCATGCTGGCGCGGTCGACCTTGGTCAGGATGTCGCCCGGCAGGTAGGTCTTGAAGTCGAGGTATTGCAGCACCGACAGCGGGTCGTCGGTCGGCGCATTGGCCGCATGGCCGCGCATCACCTCGATCGCGCGGTAGCCCTGCAGGCGGCTGCGGAAGCCGTCGCTGAACAATTCGTCGCGTACCCGGTCCGGCATGATCGACACGCCGTGGAAGTAGCCCTCGACCAGGTCGCGCGCCAGGGCCTCGAAAGTGGTCTTGGCGCGGAACATGCGTGGCGCCCAGTCGGCCTTCGGGTACAGCGCGCCCAGGGTGCCGAACAAGGGTTTGCGCAGGCCGGCCGGCAGTTTCGAACGCACGCTGTGCTCGGCCATCGCATAGCGGTAGCGGCGGTAGCCGGCGAAGTTCTCGTCGCCGCCGTCGCCCGACAGCGCCACCGTCACGTGCTGGCGCGCCAGCTGGCAGACGCGGTAGGTCGGGATCGCCGAGCTGTCGGCGTACGGCTCGTCGTACAGGCCGGCGAGGGTGTCGACCAGGCCGTAGTCGTCCTTGCTGACCACCTGGGCATGGTGGCGGGTGGCGTAGCGCTGCGCCACCATCGACGCGTATTTCGATTCGTCGAACTCGGGGTCGTCGAAGCCAATCGAGCAGGTGGTGACCGGCTCCTTGCCCTGCTGGGCCATCATGGCCACCACGGCGCTCGAATCGACGCCGCCCGACAGGAAGGCGCCCAGTGGCACTTCGGATTCGGTCTGCGACAGCACCGCTTCCTGCAGGCGCGCGGCCAGTTCTTCGATGATCTCGGCTTCAGGGCGCGGCGCGTGCGGGCGGAAGGGCAGGTCCCAGTAACGGTGCGGCGTTACCTGCGTGTCGCCGACGCGCAGCGTGATGCAGTGGCCCGGGCTGAGCTTGAAGGCGTTATTGAAAATGGTGTTCGGCTCCGGCACGTAGCCGAAGGCGAAATATTCCTCGACCGCGCGCGGATTGAGCTCGCGCGACAGTTCGGGGAAGGTCATGATCGATTTGAGCTCGGAGCCGAACACGAACAGGCCATTGGGCAGCAGCGAATAGAACATCGGCTTGACGCCCACATGGTCGCGCGCCATGAACATCAGCTGGCGGTTGCGGTCCCACAGCGCGAAGGCGAACATGCCGCGCAGGCGGCGCAGGCAATCCTCGCCCCAGGCTTGATACGCCTGCATCACCACTTCGGTGTCCGACCTGGTGCGGAACACGTGGCCCAGCGCGATCAGTTCGTCGCGCAGCTTGCGGTAGTTGTAGATCTCGCCGTTGAACACCAGGGTCATGCTGCCGTCCGCGCTGCGGAAGGGCTGCTGGCCGGTGGCGATGTCGATCACCGACAGGCGCCGGTGGCCCATGCCCAGGCCCGGCTCCAGATACAGTTCGCCCTCGTCCGGGCCACGATGGTGCTGGCTTTCGTTCATGCGTCGCAGCGCTTCGCGATCGATCCCGCGGCTGCCGCGGGTATCCAGGATGCCGACAATTCCGCACATAATTCTGGGTGTTCCTTAAGTTGCTCTAAACTAACTTGAAGTTAGTTTAATATTATTTAAGCGCCGCGGCCTGGGGCCGGCGCAGTTTCTGCTGGCACAGGCGGTCGTACAGCTTGCCGTATTCTTCCAGCATCGCCCGCATGCTGAAGGATTGTTCCACGCGCGCCCGGGCGGCTTCGCCATGGCGCTGCAGGAGGACCGGGTCGCGCACATAGGCGGCCAGCGCCGACACCAAGGCATCGACGTCGCGCGGCGCGACCAGGGTCCCTTCGCGGCCGTCGGTGACCACTTCCGGGATGCCGCCGACGCCGGATGCCACCACCGGCAGGCCGCAGGCCATGGCTTCGAGCATCGAGACGGGCGTGCCTTCGGCCAGCGAGGGCAGGACGAACAGCGAAAAGCCGTGCAGCAGGCTGGCCACGTCGGCGCGCGCGCCGGGCAGCCAGACCACGTCGTTCAGCCCGAGGCCGGCGACCTGCTCGCGCACCGCCCCCATCAGGGGACCGTCGCCCACTAAGCTCAGGCGCAGGCGCGCGCGCTGCTCCGGCAGTTGCTCGCGCAGGCGGGCAAACGCGGTGACCAGGTCGCGATGGTTCTTGACGTCCTGGATGCGCGCCACGGTGCCGATGACGAAATGATCGCCGCCGTCCCAGGGCGAAGCGCCCGTGTCCGCCGTGGTTGCGGCGAACTTGTCGGTATCGACGCCGTTCTTGATGAACAGGGTCTTGGCCGCCGGGATGCGCACCGTCTCGCCCAGCCAGCGGTGCAGGTCTTCGGAAACCGGGACGAAGCAGTCGATGAAGGGCGCCAGGCGGCGGCGCAGGAAGTTGTGCTTGGGGTTCAGGCCATGCGGGTCGCCGGCGTCGCGCCCGTGTTCCGCATGTACCCGCACCGGGATCCCGGCCAGCATCCCGCTGAAGGCATATTCCAGGGCCGACAGGTTATAGGTGTGCAGGATGGCCGGGCGCAGCTTGCGCATCAGCTTCCAGAACTTCAGGTGGGTGCCCAGGCCCAGCCCGGGCGGCTTGCCCAGGGCGTAGACCTCGACGCCCGGCTGGGTGATGCGCTGGGCGAAATCGGTATACCGCGTCAGGCACACCACGGCGTGGCGGTAGCGTTCCGGCGGCATGCGGTTGATGCAGTCCACCAGCAGGGTTTCCAGTCCCCCGACGTCGAGCGCATAGGTCAGGTGCACGACCAGGGGGCGCTGCATGCTCAGGTGGGCGGAATCGTCGCGCATGCGTCAGCGTCCGCGCGCCTGCAGCAGCGCGCCGTCGACCGAGGCGAAATGCTGGCCGAGGAAGGCGCGCAGCGTGGCGCGTGCGGCGTCCGCATTGCTGCCGTCGAATGGTGCGGCGATCGCCACCAGTGCGCCGTCGTCGCCGCGGAACTGCAGCTTGCCCTTGGCCTGGTGCAGCTTGCCGGCCACGTTGCTGGCCGTGTAGCGGCCATCGACCCACATCACCTGCCAGACCACCAGCGGTCCGCCGGGACCGTCGAGCACCGCTTCGCGCAGCGGCAGGTTGTGGCCGCCCGCCTGTTCGGTACGCATCGCCGAGGCGGTTTCGTGGAAGGCATCCTTCTCGCCGGCCAGACGGTTGACGGAGCTGATCAGGCCCTTCTGCTTGCTCTGGTTGCGGTAGTACAGCATCTGCAGCAGGACCGGGCGGCCTTCCGGCGCGCGGTAGACGCGGGCGATGCGGGCGTCCGGTTCCATGTAGTCGACCTGCCAGTCAGGGAAGGTCGGGGCCAGCGGCCAGGACACGGCCGGCTCGGCCAGCACCACCGCCTGTGGATTGTGGTTGGCGCGGTCGTTGAAGGCGGCGAAGGCCGGCCATACGGCGCTCAGCGCCACCACGGCCAGCGCCATCGGCAGCAGCGAGCGCGCCGCGCCCTGGATCCGGCCCGGCGCGGCCGGGGCGGCCGCAGGGGCAGTGGCCGACGCCGGCAGCTCGTCTTCGCGCCAGTAGCTGCCGATCCAGAACATGATGAACATGATCACGCCGAAGAACAGCCAGCCGTAGACCAGGTGGTCCACGCCGGTGGCCAGTTCCATGCCGCTCAGGTGGCCGATCATGACGATGCCGTAGGCGCGCAACCAGTTGGCGGCGATCGGCACCAGGATCGCTAGGGCGATGAACACCGTGCGGCGCAGGTTGGAGCGGTAGGTCAGGTAGGCGTACAGGCAGCCCAGGGTGATCGACGAGATCAGGTAGCGGATGCCGCTGCAGGCCTCGACCACCGACCAGCTGCCGGTGGGCAGCTCGAAGCGGGTGCCGTTGCGCAGCACCGGGATGCCGGTGGCCTGCACCGCCCATACCGTGAAGTCGGCGGTGTATTCGATCAGTGGGCCGACGAAGACTTCGCCAAACGGCACCGCGAACAGCAGGAACAGCAGCGGGAAGGTGAATTTCGCCGCCAGGCGCGGGCCCAGCAGGGTCAGTGCGGCCAGCGGGAACATGGTCACGAAGGCGTATTGCATCACCACTTGCACGTCGCCCATGCGGGCGGCCAGCCAGGCCGCGCCGGCGCAGGCCAGCAGGACCAGGCCCGGGCGCCATGGCTGCGCCGGCAGCTGCCCGAACCAGGCGCGCTGGCGCCAGATCAGCGCCAGGCTGATCGGCAGGATGATATAGCCGTGGGCGAAGGTCTCGGAGCTGTTCCAGATCGACACCATCGAGGAGGCGGTGGCGAAATACAGCGCGAAGGGCGCCAGCAGCGCCAGCGCCAGGATGATCATGTTGGTGCGCGGCAGGGTGGCCGGGGTGTGGACCGGGCTGTCGATGATGCCGGGTGGCGGTGTCAGGAACATTCGAGTCGCTCTCCGATGCAGGCCAGGTTGCTCGGCCAGCTGTATTTGTTTTCGACCTTGGCGCGGGCGGCCAGGCCGATCTCGTTGCCGCTGCGTGCCAGCAGGGCGGCGACCGCGTCGGCGAAACCGGCGGCGTCCTGGGCCAATACCAGCTCCAGGCCCGGCTCGGCGTCGATGCCCTCCAGGGCCTGGGGCGAGACCACCACCGGGGTGGCCATCGCCATCGCCTCCAATACCTTGTTCTGGATGCCGCGCGCAATGCGCAGCGGCGCCACGGCCGCCTGGGCGTGCGCGATATACGGGCGCACGTCCGGCACGGTGCCGGTGACGACGATGTTCGGCTGCCTGGCCAGTTCCAGCACGGCCGGCGAGGGTCGCGCGCCGACGATGTAGAACTTCAGGTCGGGGAAGCGCGCGCGCAGCAGCGGCATCACGTCATCGGCGAACCACTGCACCGCATCCA
Source organism: Telluria sp. ZT3P39 (assembly GCF_059685935.1). Taxonomy (NCBI): domain Bacteria; kingdom Pseudomonadati; phylum Pseudomonadota; class Betaproteobacteria; order Burkholderiales; family Oxalobacteraceae; genus Telluria; species Telluria sp. ZT3P39. Next base: position 135,621 of record NZ_JCASIH010000006.1, on the reverse strand, counting down.
CGTTCGGCCAGTAATCCATGGCGCCGGTGAAGACGATGGCGCGCTCCCCAATGGCGAACGGGCTGGTATTCACGGCATCCGGCGAGAAGTAGTCGGTGTCCACGCCATTGCTGAAGAAGCCGATCTTCGCATTGCTTTCCGGGGCCAACTGGCGGAACAGGTCTGCTTCGGGACTCGATACGAACAGCGAGGCGTCGTAGTCGCGCGCCACCTGGCGCTCATAGGACAGCAGCTGGCGCGCCTCGTGGCGGTACAGCCAGCTCATCGGCCAGGATTTCTTGTCGGCGTACTGGCGCCATTTGTCCGAGTCGACGTCGCAGAAGTCGACCACGCGGCGCGCGCTCGGGTACTTGTCGGCGTACTGCGCCATCGCCGAGGAGAACACCAGCACGCGCTCGATGCCGTGGGCGGCGACGGTTTCGTCGACCCAGCGCTGCATGCCGGCGTCGCGGTAGTAGTCGAGCGAGAGCGAGCGGTTGGTGGCCAGCGCTTTTAAACTGCGCACGCGCGCCAGCAAGGGGTTCAGGCTGGCGAAATGGCTGCTCGCGCACAGCTTTTCCACGGTCGGCACATGCTGCCAGTCGTCGGCGTCGTCCACGAACGTCGCCAGGTGCACGCGGTAGTCGCGCGCCAGGTGCTTGAGCAGGTGGTAGGAACGGATCTTGTCGCCCTTGTTCGGCGGGTAGGGGATCCGGTGGATCAGCAGGAGCAGGTCTTCCACGGGTTATCCCAGGTTGCGCACGATGTAAGGGCCGAGGAAGTTCGCCACCGGCAGCGGCAGCTTCTTCCACATCTTGATGAACAGCTGGTACTTCGGGTTCAGCGGATTGTTGTCCGGCAGCGCACTCGATGCGTACAGCTTGTATTCATACGGCAGCGGCTCGGCGGTGAAGCCCCAGTTCTTCTTGAAGTCGTAGGCGCCGGTACCGAGCTTGCTGCGGCCGTAATCGAAGATCTTGCAACCGCGCGCGGCGGCGGCCTGCATCAGGTTCCAGTACATGAAATCGTTGCCGGCCACTTCGCGCGCCAGGTCCATGCCGCCGCCGTAGTAGGGCACGACCTCGTCGCGCCAGTAGAACGACAGCACCGAGGCCACCAGACGGTCGTCGCTGGTGTAGATGGAGCGCACTTCGCATTCCTTGCCGAACACCTGCTGCAGCTTGGCGAAGTATTTTTTCGGGAACACCGGGGTGCCCAGGCGCAGCACGCTGTTGGCATAGGCCTCGAACATGCGGTCGACGTTATCCTCGACCACGCCGTTCAGGCCCAGCTTGATCCCCTTGCGCACCATGGCGCGCTGCTTGCGCGGGATGGCGTTCAGGTTGACCTCGTCGTCGCTCGAAATCTCCTTGCGGAAGGTGACGTAGAGTTCCTTGGTGTGCCAGCTGTCGTCGCCCGGGTGGGCGCGCTGCATGCCGCGGTATTCCAGGTGGCCCACGCCGAGTTCGCGCGCCAGCTTGTCGGCAGCATCGTCGAGCAGGCTGCGTGCGCCATCGTCGAGCGCGGCCACGCCGCCATACACGCAGAAGGGCATCGCGCCGAGCGAGTGGCCGAACAGGCGGCTCTTGATCTCGGCCAGGGGCAGCACGCCCTGGATCTGGCCGTCCTGCTGGACGTAATAGAACCAGGTCTTGATGCCGAAGGATTCCTCGATCACTTTCTGCCAGCCCGAGAGATGGAAGAAGGTGGCTTCAGGGCAGGCGCGCACGAACGCGTCCCAGCGGGCGTAATCCTGCGGCTGCAGCAGGTGCAGGGTCTGTGGTCCGGTAGCCTGCGCCGGGGCGGCGCGTTTGGCCTGGGCGGCTTCGATGATCGAGTTCATGGTGCGGGTTTGCCTAACTTTTTATTTCTTGTCCAGGAAGATGCGGTCCATGCGGTCCCACGCGAAATCGCGTGCCAGCCGTTCGAGGCGGGCTTCCATGCGGTCGATGTTGACGTAGTGGCGGAAGCGCGACTTGGCGTCCAGGCCTTCCGGGCGCGGCTGGCCGGGATCGACTTCCCACGGGTGGAAGTAGAACAGCGCCGGCTGGCCGTCTTCGCGGTTCACCTTCTGCATCATCCAGCGCGACAGCGCATAGGGCAGCAGGCGGAAATAGCCGCCGCCGCCGGCCGGCAGGTTACGGCCGAACATGTTGACGGTGGTGACCGGCACTTCGAGCAGGCCGTCCGGGCCGTGCGGATAAAACGCGAAGCGCGGTGCGTCCGGCATGCCGTAGTGGTCGTGCGCGATCGGGTAGATGCTCGAGCTGTAGCGGTAGCCGGCTTCGTGCAGCGCTTCCAGCGCCCACAGGTTGGCGTGGCCGATCGAGAAGCTCGGCGCGCGGTAGCCCAGCACGGCCTGGCCGCCGAGGTCTTCCAGCAGGGCTTTGGACGAGCGGATGTCGTTGTCGAATTCGGCGCGGCTCTGGTCGGAGGCGCGCAGGTGGCCGTAGCCGTGGCTGGCCAGCTCGTGGCCGGCGGCGACGATCTTTTTCACCATGGCGGGATAGCGCTCGGCGATCCAGCCGAGGGTGAAGAAGGTCGCCTTCACGCCGTGGCGCTCGTACAGCGCCAGGATGCGTTCCATGTTGGCTTCGACCCGGCATTCGCGCGCAGGCCAGCTGTCGCGGTCGATGTAGGGGGCAAAAGCGGAGACCTGGAAGTAATCCTCGACGTCGCAGGTCATGGCGTTCTTGATGCGCTCACCTGGGGCAGGAGCCTGGCGCGCGACCGGTTCGTAGGGTTTCATTCCTGGTTGTCCATCTGCTGGGCCTCCGCGCCCTGCGGCGTGGCGACGATTTTTTTCAGGATCGACAGTACCGAGACGATCGATTTCTCGAGCCGCATCATGCGTTCGTCGAGCAGCTCCACGCTCGCGCGGCGATCGCCCCCGCGGGTGTCCATCGTGCGCAGTTCGTCATGCGCCATGGCGGCCGAGCCGCTTGGGTCGGATGCGCCGGCGCCCTCGGGGAGCTCGAATTCTTGCGAGATGTCGCGCACCACTTCGCTGATGTCGGCTTCGGTGAAGGCGTGCATCTCTTCCAGGTAGCCCATCAGGAGCACGCGGTCCATCAGCGTATTGGTCTTGCGCGGGATGCCGCCGCTGTAGGCGAAGATCGCCGCATGGGCGCCGTCGTCGAAAGCGGGGTCGCCCTGCCAGCCGACCGTGGCCATGCGGTGCTCGATGTAGGCGCGGGTTTCCTGCGCATCCATCGGGCCCAGGTGGTAGCTGGCGATCACGCGCTGGCGCAGCTGCTGCATGCCGGGGCTGTGCAGGGTGGTGCGGAATTCCGGCTGGCCGAGCAGGAAGGTCTGCAGCAGCGAGCGGTCGTCGGTCTGGAAGTTCGACAGCATGCGCAGCTCTTCGACCGTGCGCGCATTCAGGTTCTGGGCTTCGTCGATCAGGAGCAGGGCGCGCTTGCCCTGGCGGTCGACGCCGCGCAGGAACTGCTCGAGGCGGTTGAGCAGCTCGGCCTTGCTGGCGCCCTCGTAGGGCAAGCCGAAGCTCGACACCACCATGCGCAGCGTGTCTTCCGGATCGAGGCTGGTGTTGACGATGTGGGCGGCGACGATCTGGTCGAGCGGGATCTTGTTGAGCAGGTTGCGCACCAGGGTGGTCTTGCCGGCACCGACTTCGCCGGTGATGACGATGAAGCCCTCGCCCTGCGACATGCCGTACTCGAGGTAGGCCATGGCGCGCTTGTGGCCCTTGCTGCCGAAGTAAAAATGGGGATCCGGGCGCAGCTGGAACGGCTTGGCCGACAGACCATAATAAGTTTCGTACATCGCTTGCTGCTCCTTAAAGCTGCGCGGACAGGGTGGCCGAAATGGCGTTTTCCCGGTAGGTGCCCGCATTGATGCCGACGCCGCCGCGCATGTGGCGGAATTCCGCCGCTGCGCTGAGCTTGTTGCCCAGCCGGCGTGTCAGGCCGATGCGCAGCTGGCGGCTGTTGTCTTCGTATCCGGTCTCGAGCGAACGGCTGCGCATCAGCAGGACCGAGGCCAGCGCGCTGGTGCGGCTGCTGAGCCGGTAGGTGTAGTTCGAGCTGACGCCCTTCTGGCGCACGTTGTCGTTGAGCGAGGACAGTTCGGTGCCCAGCAACGGAGCGTCGCTCTGCTGGTTCGACAAGGCGATGCGCTCGCTGCTGAAGGCCGACACGATCAGGCCGCTGCGCCCCTTGGTGTAGGCCATCGAAGCCTGCAGCTGCTTCTGGCGCACGTAGCGGTTGGTCAGGTAATTCACGCTCTCGGCCAGCGAAGGCGGCAGGCCGTTGGTGCGGATATAGCCGGCCACCGCCTGCTGGCGCAGCACCGGATCGGTGATGGTGGTCGCGAACAGGCGGTCGAGCAGGGCCGTGGTGTCGATCGCCGCCGGCAGCAGGAATTGCGAGCGGCTATTGGTGATCGCATCGTCGTACACGATGCTCCAGTTGGTGTAGCGGCTGCGGTGACTGGCGTTGAGCTTGCCCGTCTTGCCATAGAAATGGCGGCCGATCGCGGCGCTCACGCTGGTGCGCAGCGATGGCGCCCAGTCGAAACCGGCCGACCAGTTACGCCCCGCGGTATTTCCGCCCGGGCCTTCGTAGTCGTAGCGGTCGTAGCCGGCGGTGGCGGTCAGCGCGAAGCGCCGGTTCAGGGCGTAGCGCAGGCTGGTGCCGGCCGATTCCGAAGACGATTCGCCGGTCAGGTCGTTCTCGAGGTCCTGGCGCTGGTAGTTCAGGCCCAGGCCGAGGGCCTGGAACATCGATCCGCTGTCCAGGCTGGCGCTGAGGGTGTCGCCCAGGCTGCTGCCGAAGCGGTTGACCGTGCCCGCATCGACCGAATCGCGCGAGTAGCGCACCACGGCGCGGGCATCGTTGCTGAAGCGCTTGTCGAGGGTAGGGGTGATGCGCCAGGTCTTGATCCTGGCGCGGTTGCCGGTCGCGTACAGGTTATTGCCCAGCTGCGGGCCGAAGGCCGACACCGGCTGCTGCGAGGAGCCGCCGGCCGCGTCGATGAACAGCAGGTCGTCGACCAGCATGCCCTGGCCGGCGAAGCTGTATTCGTGCAGGTTGTCGATCGTGCCGGGCAGGTCGCCATCGCTGTATTCGTAGTGGCGAAACTGGCTGCTGGCCGCGACCTTGTAGCGGCGCCCGCTGCCCGTTATGGCCAGGCCCGGGTTGATTTCGGTGACGAACTGCGACTCTTCCTGGCCGCGCGGGCGCAGGTTGACGTTGTCGGTATAGGTCTGGGTGACGCCGATGGTCGGATAGATCTTCCAGCCGGCCTGGCATTCCGATGCCAGCAGCATGGCGGCGGCCGCCAGCGGCGCCAGGCGCAGGGCCCGGCGTGGCGATTTAGCCGTAATGGTAGTCATACGTCTCTTCGATGCCGGGAATGTCCCTGGTCTTGTTATAGATGAGATTGACGTTGGGGCAGCCTTCCAGCTGGTGCAGCGCTTCCTTGACTGCGTGCTGGGTCGTGGTCTGGGATTCGACGACGACCACGATCTGGCCCATGTGCGAGGCCAGCGCGCGTGCTTCGCTGGTGAGCAGCAGCGGCGGCGAATCGAAGATGACGATCCGGTCCGGGTAGCGGTTGGCGATTTCGCGGACCAGCGCAGCCATGGTCGAGCTGGCCAGCAACTCGGTGGCGCGCGGCGTGCTGGTGCCGGCGGCCAGGATGCTCAGGGTGTCGACGTTGGTGCGCAGCAGCACGTCGGACATGTCGAGCTTGTCGTCGATCAGCAGGTCCATCAGGCCGCGCTCGGCCGGCAGGCCGAGGGTGCGCAGCACCGACGGGCGCGCCACATCGGCGTCGACCAGCAGCACGGTGTGGTCCAGCTCCATCGCGATGCTCATCGCCAGGTTGATCGCGCAATAGGTCTTGCCTTCGCCCGGCAGCGAGCTGGTCAGCATGATCAGGTTGTTCGGATTGGCGCCCGCGGTGCGCTCGGCGAAGGCGCGCTTGAGCAGCGGGCGCTTGATCAGGCGGAAGTCTTCGAGCAGGCTGGTACGTCCGCCGGCGGCGGTGACCATGCCGGTGGCGCGCATCTTGCCCAGGTCGAGCTCGACCTTGCGGGTGTTGCCGCGCGCGGCCGGGGCCGCTTCTTCGGCGTGCGCCACCTGGACGACTGCGGGTGCGGCCACGGCAGGCACAGTCAGCGCCTCGATGGTGTCGATGCCGGCCGGGGATGGCGTTACGGGCGCCGCCGGTTTGGCCTGGCCGCGCTCCAGGTCGATGCGGCGCGCCGCTTTTTCGATAATGCTCACGTCTGCTCCTTGGATTCGGTTACAGGCCGTTCGGACGGACCAGGATGGCCGTCACGCCCGCGCCATAGAGGGCCAGCAGCAGCAGCACCGCGGCGCCGAGCGCCAGCAGGCGGCGCTTGCGGCGGACGGTCTGTTCACCGGTCCAGTTCATGCTGATCGAGCCCAGAATCGGCAGGCCGGTGGCGTCGCGCAGGGCGGCCTGGCTCAGGAAGGTCGGGCGCAGCTGGCTCATCAGGAAGGCAGCGGCCAGGCCGGCGCCGAGCGCGCCGACGAATACCAGCGAGAACAGGCGCAGGCGGTTCGGGCCGGACGGCTGCGGCGGTGCGGTCGGCGGGTCGATCACGCGGAAGGTCAGCATGTCGGTGGCCGAGGACAAATCGCCCGACAGCTTGGCCGATTCGCGGCGTTCCACCAGTTTCTGGTAGTTGTCGCGGTTGACTTCATAGTCGCGGTTGAGCTGGGCCAGCTGGGCTTCGATTTCCGGCGCCAGGGTGCTCTGGGTGCGCATGCGCGAGGTGCGCGCGCTGTATTCGTTGACGCGGGCCTGGAGCGAGGCCACGCGCGCTTCGGCTTCCGACAGCGCCACGTTGAGCTGCTGGAGCATCGGGCTGTAGCCGGCGCCGGGATCGCTGCTGCGCTTGCGGTTTTTCGCTTCGTCGCGCTTGCGGGCCACCAGCTGCTCGAGCAGGCGCGCGTTGGCGACGATGTCCGGGTGGGCTTCGGTGTATTGCGTGCGCAGGGCGTCGAGCGTCTTGTTGACGGTGGCGATGCGTTCGTCGAGCTCGGGGTTGCTGACCGGCGCGATGGCGGTATCGCCCGGCAGGGATTCGCCCGAGATGCGGCGGCGGATCGCGTTGCGCGCCTGCTCGGCTTCGGCCAGTTCGAGGCGCGCGGTGCTGAGCGCTTCGGTGCTGGCCAGCATGCGCGTGCCGAAGTCCGCGCCTTCCGACGGCAGCATGCCGACGTGGCGGATCTTGAACTCTTTCAGGGAGTTTTCGGCAGCCGCCAGTTTCTCTTCATAGTTGCGGATCTGGTCGTCGATGAACTGGACGGCCTTGTCCGAATCCTGCTTCTTGTTGCCGCCGCCTTCGACGAAGATTTGCAGCAGCGCCGTCACAACGTCCTTGCCCAGTTTCGGGTCAGGGGCGGTGTAGCTGATGGTATAGATGTCGTCGCGCTCGGTGCCGGCGATCTTGATCTGCGACATCAGTTCGTCGACGATCTTGTCGTGCTCCTTGGCGTTGGTGGCCTTGACGTCCAGGTCCACCATGCGCATGACGCGTTCGACGTTCGGGCGGCTGATCAGGGTGCCGCGCATGAACATCACCTGCTGCTCGATGTTCGGCAGGGTGGTCATGCCCGACAGCAGCGGCTTGAGGATACTCTGGGTATCCACATAGACGCGGGCCGAGGCTTCGTACTGGTTCGGCAGCTTGAGCACCACGGCCCAGCCGACGATGGCGACGGCCCAGGTGATGAAGACTGCATGCCAGCGGTACTTCCCAAGCGCTTTGAGGAAAGTAAGAATTGAGGCTGTGATATCTGCCATGTCGTGGATCTCGCCATAAAGGCTTGCGCCAGAAAACGCAAGCCTATCAATCAATAAGAGTGTGCATGATCGCTTGTTGACTGAGCAATTGCAATTGCAGGTCGGAAAAATAAGCGGCTAGTGTCACAAAAATGGTGTTTGTGCAACAGGAATTCCCAAGGACAACACCAAATCCATGGGTTTAGAGCAATTTAGCAATACTATATTGCTGTTTAACAACGATTTGCCGAAGAAAAAGTTCTTTAGGAGTAACTTCCTTCATTTCTGCACACCCGCTGCTTGTTCAGCACAACGACTATTGCTTTGAATCAAATGCTGTATTTTAATGTCGGAAATGCAAAAGAGGCCACACAATTGATTCCTAATCGAAATGACATCATGCCAGTTCAAGGACTGCGCCGCCTGTTGCTGAGTGCGCCGATGCTGCTGTGCACCATGGCGCTGCCCGTCGCCGCCCAGGACCTGGCGCGCGAGGCGCCCCAACCCTTGCCGCGCACTGTGGCCCGGGTCAAGCCCTCGGTGGTCGGCGTCGGCACCCTGCTGAAAACCCGCCAGCCGGCCATCGTCTTCAGCGGCACCGGCTTCGTCGTCGGCGACGGCCTGAGCGTGATCACGAATGCCCACGTGATTCCGGCCACGCTCGACGTGGCGCGCATGGAGGAAATCGGGATCGTCACCGGCAACGGCGGGGAAGCGGTGAGCTTTCGCAGCGCGCGCGTCGCCGCAGTCGACCGCGAGCACGACCTGGCCCACCTGCGCCTGAGCGGGCCGGCCCTGGCGCCGCTGGCGCTGGCAGGGGAGGGCGCGGTGGCCGAGGGCCAGGCCCTGGCGTTTACCGGCTATCCGCTCGGCATGCGGCTCGGCCTGCACGCTGCCACCCACCGCGCCCTGCTGGCGGCGATCGCGCCGGTGGTGCGGCCGTCGCTGAACTCGCGCCAGCTCGACCCGCGCGCCATCGCCCAGCTGCAGCGCCGTTCCTTCGACATCTACCACCTGGACGGCACGGCCTATCCCGGCAACAGCGGCAGCCCGCTGTACGACCCGGCCAGCGGCGCCGTGGTCGGCGTCATCAACATGGTGTTCCTCAAGGGTTTGAAGGAAAGCGCGGTGTCCGACCCGAGCGGCATCACCTACGCGATTCCGGTACGCCATGTGCATGAGCTGTTGCAAAGATCCCAATAGGCGTTTTTCAGTTGTGCACAAGATTGCCGAAGTGCTATGGTATAAAATAGCGCTCGACAATTTTGCGAGTACGGCAGTGGCCTCGGCCAGACGGCTGCCGCCATGCCAACCAGGGGATTTTTGACGTGAGCACGAAAACGATGCAAGGAATCAAACGCGCAGCCCAGGCTGCAGCCATCGGCTGCCTGTTCGCAATGGCCGGCTGCGCCAGCACCCCGCCTGCGGTGGTGGACACCCAGGTGGTCAACCCGGAATACCTGATCGGTCCGGGCGACAACATCAACATCATTGTGTGGCGCAACCCGGAAGTGTCGATGTCGGTCCCGGTGCGCCCGGACGGCAAGATCACCACGCCGCTGGTCGAAGACCTGCCGGCCGCCGGCAAGACCTCGACCCAGCTGGCGCGCGACATCGAAGGCGCGCTCGCCAAGTTCATCCAGCAGCCGGTGGTGACCGTCGTGGTGACCAATTTCGTCGGCAATTACAGCGACCAGATCCGCGTGATCGGCCAGGCGACCAAGCCGCAAGCCCTGCCATACCGCAAGGAGATGTCGCTGATGGACGTCCTGATCGCGGTCGGCGGCGTCACCGAATTCGCCGCGGGCAACCGCGCCACCGTGATCCGCACGGTCGACGGCAAGCAGCAGCGCATGCATGTACGCCTCGATGACCTGATCAAGGATGGTGACATCTCGGCCAACATCACGATGCGTCCAGGCGACATCCTGGTGGTCCCTGAGAGCTTTTTCTGATCGGCTGTCGAAAATTCTTACACAGTGACCGGCATACTGGCTAGACTGGCAGGACGAAGGATGAGCGCGATTTGCTGTAGGTGCTTGTTTTTGCAGCAATTTTCAACGCTCATGCTTTCGAGGCATAATTCTTGCTTATTCGAAATGCCAGCCGTCTCGGCATAACAACCTTGTGAGGATGCACCGTGTCGACCGAACATCAACCAGACCAAGCCGGATCCACGGCGCCGATGAGCGCGCGTGGCGCGGCGCGCCGCCGCCTGACCAAGGCCGGGCTGGGTGCGGCCAGCGTCCTGTGGACAGTTGATAGCCATGCCACGATGAGAACCATGGTGTGCGTGTCGGCCTCGGGCGCGCTATCCGGCGGTCTCAGCAGTAACTACGCCCGCACCCAGCCTGCCTGCAACGGCAAGTCGCCGGGCTACTGGAAGAACCACGGCGGCTGGCCGACCGCCCAGGGCACGAATTTCAGCGAGGTGTTCGCCTGCTCCGGAAGCAACGCCAGCACCTACGGCAGCAAGTCGCTGTTCGAAATCGTGAACGGCTGCGATTTCGACAAGTACAACTTCGGCATGCAGCTGGTTGCCACTTACCTGAACGTGCTGTCGGGCCGGATCGGCTTCCTGTCGGTCCAGACGCTCAAGCACATGTGGACCCAGATCCAGAGTACCGGCACCTACAATCCTGCCAAGGGCGTGTTCTGGAATGCCGAGCAGACCAAGCGCTACCTCGAAGCGACGCACGATTAAGGCGGCGCTTGCCGATGTGGCGTGTCATTCCCGGGCAGTCGCTCGCCTGCCGCGGCTGGGACGACCAGGCCATCCTGTATAACGACCTGTCCGGCGCCACCCACCTGCTCGGCCCCGCGGCACAGTGCCTGCTCGAGGCGCTGCGCGCCGGCCCGCTGGACGAAGCGGCCCTCGGCGCCGCCCTGCTGGCCGAATTCGAGATCGACGCAGTCGCCCTCGACGCCGAACTCGCGGCCGTGCTCGATGACCTCGCCCGCCTCGACCTGGTCGAACCCTACCCATGCTGACCCTGTCCAGCCTGACGCGGCAGGACTTGCTGCGCCGCTTTGCCGGCCCCGGCCTGGTGCTGCGCACCGGCCCGTTCCGCAGCCGCATCCGCACCGACATCGCCCACCTGGCCGACACCATCGCCCTGCTGTACGCCGACTATCCGGTCGAGGACGACGGCTTCGCCGATTTCCAGCTGAATTTTCGCCGCGCGGGCGGCCTGCGGCGCTGGTTCCGGCCTCAGGTGCGCTTCGACCAGGACGGCGCCGAGCCCTTCAAGCCCCTGCCCCTAAGCCAGGCGCACCCGATGTTCGAATGGGTCATGAACTGGTGCGTCACCAATCATGCGCACACCAGGCTGATCGTGCACGCGGCCGTGCTCGAGCGCGACGGCTGCGCCGTGGTGATGCCGGCGCCGCCCGGTTCCGGCAAGAGCACGCTGTGCGCGGCCCTGGCCAGCCGCGGCTGGCGCCTGCTGTCGGACGAGCTGGCACTGGTGCGCCCCGGCGACCTGGCGCTGCTGCCGCTGCCGCGGCCGGTCAGCCTCAAGAACGCCTCGATCGGGATCATCCGCGCCTACGCGCCGCAAGCCGTGTTCGGACCGCCGGTCGCCGGCACGGTGAAAGGCACCATCGGCCACATGCGCGCCTCCAGCGCCAGCGTGGCGGCCGCAAGCAACAGCGTGCAGGCCACCCACATCGTGTTCCCGCGCTATCTGGCCGGCGCCCCCGCGCGCCTGGAGCCGGTGCCGAAGACCCAGCTGTTCATGCGCGTGGCCGACAACGCCTTCAATTATCCGGTGCTGGGCGCGACCGGTTTCGACACCCTGGGGCGCCTGGTGGAGCGTTGCGAAGGCTTCGAATTCAGCTACGGTGCGCTGGACGAGGCCATGGCCGTGTTCGATGCGCTGGCGGGAGGCGCCGCATGACGCTGCCGCTGCTGGTCGAGGTGCTGCGCGCACCGGGCAAGGCGGCCGCGCTCGGCCTGGCCGAATGGGAGCTGCTGCTGCGCCAGGCCGCCAGCGCCGACCTGACCGCGACCCTGCGCGGGCTGTTTGAAGAGGCGGGCGTGCTGGCGGCCGTGCCGCCGGCGCCGCGCGAGCACCTCGAATGGGCGCAGGTGGCTGCGGTGCGCCACCGCCGTGCGGTGCGTTACGAGGTGCGCTGCATCGGGCGCGCGCTCGAAGGACTCGGCCTGCCGCTGATTTTGCTCAAGGGCGCCGCCTATGCCATGGCCGGCCTGCCGTCCGCGGCGGGGCGCATGTTTTCCGACGTCGACATCCTGGTACCGAAGGAGCGGATCGTCGAGGTTGAGGGCGCGCTCATGCTGCACGGCTGGGCCGGCACCCACCAGGATGCCTACGACCAGCGCTATTACCACGAATGGATGCACGAGCTGCCGCCGATGGAGCATGTCCGCCGCGGCAATGTGATCGACGTGCACCACGCGATCCTGCCGCAAACGGCGGCGGCGCGCCCCGACCCGGCGCTGCTGCGGGCGGCCGCCCGCCCGATCCCGGGCAGCGACAATCTCTGGACCCTGGCGCCCCAGGACATGGTGCTGCACAGCGCAGTGCACCTGTTCTCGGAAGGCGAGATGCACCACGGCCTGCGCGACCTGCTCGACCTGCACCGCCTGCTGCTGGCGTTCGGCGCGGCGCCCGGCTTCTGGGAAACCCTGCCGGCGCGCGCCGTCGAACTGCAGCTGGCGCGGCCGCTGTTCTATGCCCTGCGCTATGCCGCGCGCCTGCTCGGCACGCCGGTGGCGCCGGGCGTGATGGCGGAAGCCGCCATTGCCGGACGGCCCCCAGGCCCGCTGCTGGCCCTGATGGATGGCTTGTTCCTGCGCGCGCTGCTGCCCCCGCACCCGAGCTGCGCCGGTCCCTTGAGCCCGGCCGTACTCTTTGCCCTCTACCTGCGCAGCAACTGGCTGCGCATGCCGCCGTTGATGCTGGCGCGGCACCTGTTCCACAAGGCTTTCCTGTCGCCGCGCAAAGGGCAGGAAGAGACCCAGGCGCCGGTCTAGCCAGGACCTTGACTTCCGGATATACCTGCGGCGATACCGCTTGTTGCAAGGTGTGAAGTAACTTATCATCAATCGCCGAACTCAGCCGGCGCAGCGTCGACCCTTTATCCGGAAGGTGATCCATGACTGACAATGCCAAGCGCCTGGTGCGCCTGCAAGAGGTGCAGGCCCTGCTCGCCAGCGGCAGCCTCGACGACAACCTGCACAGCCATGCCGAGCTGGCCAAGCGCCTGGTCGGCGCCGCCAGCTGCTCGGTCATGCTGCTCAACAGCGAATCGCCCGACGACTTGCGCATGCGCCTGTGCGCCAGCGCGGGTGAACTGCCGCCTGCCGCGGCCGACGCCCTGGTGGCGAGCGGCGAGGGCATCTGCGGCCAGGTGCTCGCCAGCGGCCGCGCGCTGCTGGTCGAGGACATCGCCCGTTCCGCCTTCGCCGGCCTGGCACGGCACAGGCGCGCCGCGCTGCCGGCCCTGATGTCGGCGCCGGTGCGCATCGACGGCCGCCTGGTCGGCGTGGTGAACGTCACCGGCGCCGCCTTCAGCGAAGCCGAGCTGCACCTGCTCGAGGTGGTGGCGCTGTATATCGGGAAATCGGTCCAGGTGATCCAGCTGCAGCACCTGCTGGCCTCGCGCTTTGCGCAAATGGCGCTGGTGCGCGATGCGCATGAACGGGGGCAGGATGGGCAGCACCGGGGCGGCGCCGCGCCCGGCACCGCATACCAGAATCCGGAAGACGTCGCGCGCATCCTGGCGCGCTCGTTCTACAAGGAGATGACGCGGGCCGGCTTTGCGCCGGGCCAGATCGTCAGCGCGGCGACCGAACTGATCGGCCAGCTCAAGGGGACGCTGCAGGAAGACGCCCGCGCCGGCAGCTGAGGGCGCAATGAAAAAGGCCGGATCCCTTGCGGGATCCGGCCTTTTCAGCCTTCATGCCACAACCGGGTTGCCCCGGTCGTGCGCAGGAAAATTACTTGGCAGCGCGGCGGCGGCGCAGGCCAGCCAGACCGGCGAAGCCCAGACCCAGCAGGGCCAGCGAACCTGGCTCAGGGATCTTGTTGGCGCGGATCGGATCGTTGATCAGGCCGACGAAGCAGGTGTTGTCAGCGATTTGGGCCGGGGTGCACGAACCCGAGCCAAACTGCGAACCATTGGTGCTCAGGGTGAACTTGCCGTCCAGGTCGTGACCGAACTGGCCGTTGGTGTCCCACTGGGTCATGGCGGTGCCGCCGACGACGTCACCGAAGAACTGGCCTTCGCCCGCTGCTGGCAGGGTTGCTGCGGTTGCGGTTTGCACCAGGGTCGCCAGGCGCTCGTCAGCCGATGCGTTGGTGCCGCCGGCCACGTTGATCAGCTGCTTGCCGGCGCCGAATTCAACTTCCAGGTATTTTTCCATGCCGGCGAACAGCGAGTAGCTGTCGTAGCCGGTACGGCTGGCTGGCGATGCGTTGAAGTTCGAGGTCAGCGAGGTCAGACGGGTGGTCGAACGGTAGATGTCCAGATGGATCATGCCGTCAGCGCCGCCACCGGTTGCGCCGATGTTGTAGATGTTGAATTTGCCGGTGTTTGGATCTTGCACGATGTTCTGGTCGGCGATACCGTAGATCATGTAGTACAGGTAGGTGCCATCCGACACGCCCGAGAACCATTCCATGTCATTCAGGCCGGAGATCGAGGTGATGTTGCCCACGCCCCAGGTCGTTTCGTTGGAACCGGCGGTGGTACGCGATTCGGTGGTCAGGCCGGTCAGCTTGATGTTCAGGTTGCCAGTCAGCGCGTCCAGCGGGGTAGCCGATGCGGACAGTGCTGCGAAGCCGAGGGTCAGGGCGGTAATCAGTTGTTTCAGTTTCATTCTAATCTCCAGAGATTTAATTTGGTGCTGCAGGGAGCGACACAGGGTATTAAGCAATCCGCGTGCCAGCTAAATATTCCTTTTTGCAACTGATTGATTTTACTGGGCTTATTTTCTCGACGGGAACTAGTCCTACATGAGTTATCGGAGCGCTTTTTTGGGCCTGTAAAGTTCTCCGACACGGCGATACACCTTGAAGACGGAGAAGTTGTTGAAATGCATCGAACTACGGCATTTTCTCCTGTCCCGGTAGTCCCGATGGGTTCGCCGAGCGGGCCGTCTGCCGGGCTGATGTAAGAAAAACCGACAGCCCAACGGGCCCATCGAAAAGCTGGCTGACACGGCCAGAAAATGGCATGATGCCTAGCATTATTTGCAAGGAAATGGCGCGCTATTCATAGGTAATGAAAGCGCGCAGTTCCTGTACCCATGCCAGTGCGGCACCATTCCACCATGAGGCTTCCATGACCACCGCTTTCGATTACGATACCTTTACCACGCGCAATAACGGCTATGTATCCAGCGACACCCAGGCCAAGATCCGCAGCACCCGCCTGTTGATCGCCGGTTGCGGCCTGGGCGCGTCGACCGCCATCTGCGCCGCGCGCATGGGATTTACCGAATTCGTCCTGATCGACGGCGATACCGTCGACGCCCACAACCTGAACCGCCAGTTCTATGACTTCGACGATATCGGCTCGCCGAAAGTCCAGGCCCTGAAAAAGCACATCCTGCGCATCAATCCGGAAGCGAAAGTCGAAGCGGTCCAGGCCAACCTCGATGCCAGCAATGCCCAGTCGCTGGTAGGCAGCGTCGACATCATCTTCGATACCATCGATTTCCTCGACCTCGAAGCCATCCTGGCCCTGCACACGAATGCCCGCGAGCAGCGCAAGGCCGTGTTTACCGCGCTGTCGATCGGCTTCGGCGCCGGCGTGCTGTACTTCCCCGCGGGCACCAGCGCCTCGCTGGCCGACGTCATCGCGCACGATGTCCAGCACGCCCAGGGCGAAGGCGATGCCAGTTATGCGAACGTGTTCGGGAAAATCATGGGCCGGATCGGCGCCCACCTCGACCGTCAGGTGGTCGAGCAGGTGGCCAAGGCATTGACGATCATGGAAGACGGCCGTCCTTGCCCGGCATCGCAGATCGCGGTGGGCAGCTTCACGGTTGCCGCGCTGGCCGTGTCGATGATGCACGACATGCTGGCGGGAATGGACGTGCCGGCGTCGCCGAACATGGTGGTGCACAGCTTCCGCAACCACACGACCAAACTGGTCAATATTGCTGCTTAATTGATGTCGTTGCCCGGCTTGCGGACCACGTGGACGCGGGAAGGGTGGGTCTGTTCGACCACTGGCGGTTTTTCGCTGAACCAGGCCGCCAGGGTCGGATTGCTCGTCGAGAGCTTGCGCCGCAGGTCCTGCAGGTCCAGCACGTAGGGCGTGACGGAACCGTAGTAATTCGCTTCCGGGCCGATGGCCATGAAGCGGAACCCCATCTTCTTGAGCGCGTGCGCGAGCGAGCGCTCCATTGCGGCATACCAGTAGCGGATGCCGTGTTCCTGGCTGTGGCGGAACATTTCGCGGTACATCCCGAGCAGCAGCATCGGCGAGCTGCGGTCGCGCCGGTCCACCGCCGGATCGAATTCGATCGACGGCTCGTGGCTCGGCAGGAAACCAGGAATGCCCAGCACGCTGTCGGCGCGCCGGCGGCGGTGGCTTTTCTTGACCACCAGGCGTGAAATCTCGGCCGACTGTTCGCGCTCGGGCATGTCGAAATCGTCGAACACTTCGCAGTGCAACTCGAAGGGATAGGGCTTGGGCGCCAAAGGCTGCACCAGCCTGACCGCGCCGACCAGCTTTTCTTCCAGCGTATAGGCCGCGAAGTGGGTGGAGGCGTCGTCGTAATCGTCGAGCTCCATGCCGTCGACATACTGGTCGGGCTGGAGGAAGGCATATTCCAGGCAATACACCTGGTGGCGAAGTTTAAAAATGTCACCCGGGATGTTGCCTAAATGGCTGCCCCGGTACGCACGGAAAATATTGCTGTTGACGTGGTCAATCGTTTCCTGGTGTGCCCCGAACTCTACACGGGACAGGAAGGCGTCAGGGTCGACGCGGGCTTTTCCGTTGTCCATCTGTTTTGATTGTCCAGTCTCGGACCCTAGTTATTTTTTCCTGAAGCGTGCCCCGAGATAGTCTCCGACCATGGTTTTCATCATGATCCAGATGGGAATTGGTTCGTCATTGAACCAGGCTGCCAGGAACTTGTTTTCTCTCTTTAAGCGCTCGTTCAGCTCGTTCAAGTCGACCATGTGCGGTGTAACGGGACCGTAGTAATCGACCTGCGGCCCAATCGGCACGAACTTGAATCCCATCTTGTCCAGCGAGCGCGCCAGTGACCTTTCCATAGCGGCGTACCAGTAACGAATCCCGTTCTGACGGCTATGGCGGTACATCTCACGATACATTCCTAGCAATAATAGCGGACTATTGCCGCGCTTGTCGCCGCGCACGGTTGAACTCGGTCGAATTGCCTTCGTGCTGCCTTTTTCGCGGAAGTCCTGCGAAATACCCTCCATCGAGTCGCCACGGCGCCGGCGATAGGTCTTGCGCACGACCAGACGCGAAATTTCGGCCGCCGATTCGGCTGCCGGGTAGGTGAATTCTGGAAACGGAACGCAATGCGACTGGAAGGGATATTGCTGGCCAGAATGCGGTTGCACCAGGCGCACGGTGCCGACGATATCGTTATTCAGCGTATAGGCGGCGAAATGGATCGAGCAATCGTCATACTCATCGGTTTCCATTTCCTCTTTGCAATTACTTGCCTCAAGATAATGCCGCTCGAGGCAATACACTTCATAGCGGAGCTTATAAATCTCTTTCAGGACATAGGATTCCATATTCCCTTTTAATACCTTACGGAAATTAAAATAGGGAATAAGAATATCTTGCTTGCCGGTAAAACGACCGGTCAGGCGGGCAAAGAATCCAAGCGGGACTGGTTCGCACTCTTGTTGTTGGATAACAGTTGTCATGATGGGGAAGAGGCAGGCTTGGGATGCAGTGGGATACTGCGGCCGCCGTAGCGGCCGCAGGCAGCTTAGAGCTGGCGCAGTAATGCCTTGGTGTCGTCCAGGCTGGCGAACGGCTTGCCGCCGGCCAGCGCGGTCTCGGCTTCCTTGCGCGCCCCCGCCTTGTCGCCGGCTTTCGCCAGGCCGGCGGCCAGGTGGTAGCGCAGGTCCGGCGCCTGCGGGCTGGCCGCGACGGCCTTGCGCAGCAGTTCGACGCCGCGCGCGGTGTCACCCTTCTGCACCAGGATCCAGCCATAGGTGTCGAGGATGGCCGGGTTGCTGCCGGCCAGCTTGAACGCCTTTTCGGCAGTCGGCAGCGCGCGCGCATCGTTTTCCTGCTGGTAGGCCCAGGCCAGGTTGTTCAGGGCGGCGGCGTTCGACGGGTTGGTCGTGAGCGCGGCTTCCAGGCTGGCGATGGCCGGCTTGAACTGGCGCTTGGCCAGGTAGCTGTCGGCCACCACCATCGCGACCAGCTCATCCTTCGGGTTGGCCGCATGGTATTTCACCATGCGCGCTTCGGCTTCGGCGGTCTTGCCGCTCTGCGCCAGCGCCTGGGTGGCCTTCATCAGCACCTGTGGCGAATTCGACAGCGCAAACGCCTTGTCGTAGGCCTGGGCCGCGGCTGCGGCTTTCTTCTGCGTCATCAGGAGGTCGCCCTCGAGGACATAGCCGGGCACCGCTTTCGGGTCGTCCTTCTGCATCTGGCGAGCCACGGCGAGCGCTTCCTCGGGCTTGTTGGTGCGCATGGCCAGCTCGATCTGGGCAATGCGTGCCTGGTCGAATTTCGGGTCGAGGGCGAGCGCGCGCTTCAGATCGTCGGCCGCAGCTGCATTGTTCTTCATCAGCATGTGGATCGCTGCCAGGCGCACCTGTGCCTGGGCCGACTTCGGCACGGCCTTGGCCAGCTTGTCGTAGGACTCGAGGGCGCCGACAAGATCCTTGTTGGCGATCTGGGCCTGGCCCATCAGGTCCAGGACTTCCGGCTCGCTCGGGTGGATCGTCAGCGTCTTGCGCGCCAG
The DNA here is from genome assembly GCF_059685935.1 of Telluria sp. ZT3P39. NCBI lineage: Bacteria > Pseudomonadati > Pseudomonadota > Betaproteobacteria > Burkholderiales > Oxalobacteraceae > Telluria > Telluria sp. ZT3P39. The sequence goes on along the minus strand of NZ_JCASIH010000006.1, from coordinate 116,921 downwards.
CGCCAGCGCTTTTTCCGGCTGCTTGATGCGCAGGTAATGCGAACCCAGCGCCAGCGCCGGACGCACCGCTTCCGAATTCTCGCTCTGGGCTTTTTCCAGCCAGCTCGTGGTGCCGGCGACATTGTTCTGCGATTGTTCGATCAGGGCCAGCGCCGTCATCGCGTCGATGTTCTTCTTGTCTTTCGCCAGCACGGCCTCGAAGCGCTTCTTCGCGCCGGCAACGTTTTTCTCGTTCATGTCCAGCTGGGCCAGGTTCGACACGGCCTGGAACATGGTCGGCTCGAGCGTCACGGCTTTTTCGAAACTGGCGCGGGCGTTCTTGACGTCGCCCTTGGCCATGTACACCTTGCCTTTGGCGTTCTGGACTGCAGCGCTGTTTGGCTGGGCCTTTTCGAGCGCCGCCACGGCGGCCAGGGCCTTGTCGTACTGGCGGCGGCCGATCTCGACCTGCACCAGGGCGAACCCGGCATCGAGCGATTTCGGATCGAGCGCGGTGGCCTTTTCCAATTGCGTCACGGCATTGTTGATATCACCCTGGCCGAGCTTGGACAAGCCGAGCGAGGTGTGGATGCTGGCAGCCGATGGCGCCAGGGCGCTGGCCTGTTCGAGATAGGACGAGGCCTTGGCGAAATCGCGCGCCTGCAGGTAGGACTGGCCGGTCAGGGCCAGCAGCTGCGGGTCGGTGGATGCGGTTTTCAGGGCTGGGGCGAGCACGGCGGCGGCTTCGACCGGCTTGTTGGTCTTCAGCAGGACCTGGGCCAGCAACTTGCGTGCATAGACATTGTTCTCGTTGTTGGCAAGATAGCCGCGCAGGTACTGCTCGGCTTGCTGGTAAGCGCCGAGATTGAGTTCGACGGCGCCCGACAGCAGCAGGCTCGGCATGTGGTTCGGCGCTGCGCGCAAGATCTTTTGCAGCAATTCTTTCGCTTCTGCGTTCTTGCCGCCGGTGAAGGCGAGCAGGGCCTGCGCATAGGTCGTGTTGAGGTCGCCCGCACCATGCTTGAGCGCAGCGTCGACGTCGGCCTTGGCCGCCACGAGATCGTTGCTGCCGATGTGCACATAGGCTTTTTCGATGTTGGCGCTGCGGTGCGCCGGCTCGATCGCCAGCGCCTTGTCATAGGCGGCCAGCGCTTCCTTGGTCTTGCCCTGGCTGCGCAGCAGGCTGCCCATCAGCATCCACGCTTCCGCGTTCTTCGGGTCGCGCGTGGCGGCGTCCTGGGTGAAGCGCTCGGCGCTGGCCAGGTCGTTGGCGGCAGCGGCGTGGCGCGCCATGCCGATCAGGGCGTCACCGGAGTTCGGGTTCAGCGCCAGCGCCGCATCATAGGATGCGCGCGCCTTGGCGGTGTCGCCCAGTGCCAGGAAGGCGTCGCCGCGGCGTGCCAGCAGCGGTGCCGAGGCCTTGGCCTTGTCTTCGGTGATCTCGTCCAGCAGCGGCTGGAATTTTCCTTGCATCAGCAGGCTTTGCGCCAGCATCGGCAGCGTCTTGTCGGCTGCAACGCCCAGGCTGGCGGCCTTGCGCAATTCTTTGTCGGCCGAGGCCGGATCGCCCAGTTGCAGGTGCAGGGTACCCAGGCGCAAGCGCGCTTCGGCGTTTTCAGGATTCTGTGCGACGGCGTTCTTGAGCTGGATCAGCGCCGCCTTGCGGTCGCCCTTGGTTTCATATTGCTGCGCTTCGGCCAGCAATTCTTCCGCAGTCTGCGTGCGGTTGCAACCTGCCATGCCTGCGCCCAGCAAGATAGCGCCAGAAACCACGGCAACGGCAAGTTGTTTTTTGGTGAGAGTACCCGGCATTGTCTTTCCTTTGATGAAGGCACTTGCGAATTTCGTGTGTTGGGTGCAAGCGAAGTTTCCCGACTGTTAATAATACCTCACGGAATGCGTCGAAAGCGCCCCCAGCTCATCCGTTATTGCAAATAGCTTTCCCGTGTTGCTATTGTGCGAGATGAGGGAAGGGTAGTGTTGATTTACAGAAAGATAGCAGGCGATCGCAACAGATAAGAATCCTGGGCCGGGCTCAGGATTTGCGCAGGCGCCCGAGCAGGGCTTCGACGTCCTCGCTCACCGGCAGACCGTGGCGGCGCAGCAGCTGGACGTGCAGCACGAGGTTCTCCAGGACCAGCTTGGCCGATACCGCGAGCAAGGTCATCAGGCGGTCTTCAGTACTGAAATTCTCCATCGCAGCGGCCATTTCGCACAGGTGGGTGGCCACCAGCGCCCGCAGTTCGTCCTCGGGAAAGGGGAGGTCGGCGAAATCGATCGGGTCTTCCTGCTCGACTTCATGCATCAGGGCGGCAAGCTGTTCGGGCTGGATCGGCATGGTGAACTCCGCTGGACTAGGAAAGTCCATTCTAGGCCAGTACCGCCACGCCCGGCGAGCGGATTGGACAGTAGCCGCGCAAGCCCGGCGCGCATACAATCTGGCGTCTGGAGGAGACCCGATGGCGCAGCTATTCTTTACGCAGCAATTGGCGCGGTTCACGAGCCTGCCGCAGGTGGACACCGCGGCCGGCGAGCTGCGCGCCGCGCTCGAGGCCGCGTTTGCCGCCAATCCTCGCCTGCGCGGCTATGTTCTCGACGACCAGGGCGCGCTGCGCGCCAACGTGACGATTTTCATCGATGGCCAGCGCTGCCGCGACACCCGGCGCCTGGACGATCCACTCACCCCCTCCAGCCAGGTCTACGTGCTGCAGGCCCTTTCCGGAGGCTGAACCATGAACCAGCGTGCCTATCTGTCGACCCGCAAGGGCCTGTTCGAGCTTCATAAAGAGAAGGGCCGCTGGACATTCGGCCCGGTGCATTTCCTGGGCGAGCCGGTGTCGATGACGCTGGCCGACCGCCGCGACGGCGCCCTGTACGCGGCGCTGAACCTCGGCCATTTCGGCGTCAAGCTGCACCGCCGCGGCGCAGGCATGGAAACCTGGACCGAATTGCCGGCCCCCGCCTATCCGCCCAAGCCGGAGGGCAGCGAGGACAAGGTCGACTGGAACAACCGCCTGGTCTGGGGCCTGGAAGCCGGCCTGTCCGGGCAGCCCGGGGTCCTGTGGGCGGGCACGCTGCCCGGCGGCCTGTTCGTCTCGCGCGACCATGGCGACTCCTGGGAGCTGGTGCGCGCGCTGTGGGACGTGCCGCAGCGCGCCAGCTGGTTCGGCGGCGGCTACGACGTGCCGGGCATCCACAGCATCTGCGTCGACCCGCGCGACGGCCGCCAGTTGCTGGTAGGCGTGTCCTGCGGCGGCGCCTGGCGCAGCGAGGACGGCGGCGCGAGCTGGACCATCAGCGCCACCGGCATGCGCGCCGACTACATGCCGCCCGAGATGAACGAGAACGAGGAAGTGCAGGACCCGCACCGCATCGTGCGCTGCCCGGGACAGCCGGACGTGCTCTGGTGCCAGCACCACAACGGCATGTGGCGCTCGACGGACGGCGGGCGACGCTGGCAGGAAATCACCAAGGTGCCGCTGTCGCATTTCGGCTTCGCGGTGGCGGCCCACCCGCTGGACGGCGACACCGCCTGGTTCGTGCCGGCCGAAGCCGACCAGCGCCGCATTCCGGTCGGGGCCGCGCTGGCGGTGCTGCGCACGAAGGATGGCGGAAAGAGTTTCGAAGTGCTGAACAAGGGCCTGCCGCAGGAGCATTGCTACGACCTGGTCTACCGGCACGGACTGGCGGTGAGCGACGACGGACTTACCCTGATCATGGGGTCGACGACGGGCGGGGTGTGGATCTCGGAGAACGGCGGCGACAGCTGGCAGACCTTGTCTACCTCGCTGCCGCCGGTGTATGCGGTGACCTTCGGCTGAGCGGGGGGGGGCACCGGCGCCGCCCGAGGAACCCGGGCGGCGAAACGCTTACATATTGCGGCGGTACTGCCCACCCACTTCGAACAGCGCGGTCGTGATCTGGCCCAGCGAGCAGACGCGCACCGCGTCCATCAGCCTGGCGAACACGTTCTCGTTGTCGATCGCGGCCTGCTGCAGCGCAGCCAGGGCGGCTGGTGCCGCGGCGGCGTTACGGCTGTGGAACTCGTCCAGACGGGTCAGCTGCGACTGCTTTTCATCGTCGGTCGAGCGTGCCAGTTCGATGATGGCAGGGGCGCCCGTACTGTTCGGGTTGCGGAAGGTGTTCACGCCGATGATCGGCAGGGTGCCGTCGTGCTTCTGGTGCTCGTACAGCATCGACTCTTCCTGGATCTTGCCGCGCTGGTAGCCGGTTTCCATCGCACCCAGCACGCCGCCACGCTCGGCGATGCGCTCGAACTCCTGCATCACCTGTTCTTCGACCAGATCGGTCAGTTCGTCCATGATGAAGGAACCCTGGTTCGGGTTCTCGTTCTTGGCCAGGCCCCATTCGCGGTTGATGATCAGCTGGATGGCCAAGGCCCGGCGGACCGATTCGTCGGTCGGCGTGGTGATCGCTTCGTCGTAGGCGTTGGTGTGCAGCGAGTTGCAGTTGTCGTAGATCGCGATCAGCGCCTGCAGCGTGGTGCGGATATCGTTGAAGTCGATTTCCTGCGCGTGCAGCGAACGGCCCGAGGTCTGGATGTGGTACTTCAGCTTCTGCGAACGTTCGTTGGCGCCGTACTTGTCGCGCATCGCCACGGCCCAGATGCGGCGTGCCACGCGGCCCAGCACCGTGTATTCCGGGTCCATGCCGTTCGAGAAGAAGAACGACAGGTTCGGTGCGAAATCGTCGATGTGCATGCCGCGCGCCAGGTAGGCTTCGACGAAGGTGAAGCCGTTCGACAGCGTGAAGGCCAGCTGCGAGATCGGGTTCGCGCCCGCTTCGGCGATGTGGTAGCCCGAGATCGACACCGAGTAGAAGTTGCGCACCTGGTGGTGCACGAAGTATTCCTGGATGTCGCCCATCACCTTCAGCGAGAACTCGGTCGAGAAGATGCAGGTGTTCTGGCCCTGGTCTTCCTTCAGGATGTCGGCCTGCACGGTGCCGCGCACGTTCATCAGGACCCAGTCGCGGATCTTCTGCGCTTCGTCGTCGGTCGGCTGGCGGCCGTTGTCAAGCACGAACTTGTCGATCTGCTGGTCGATGGCGGTGTTCATGAACATCGCCAGGATGGTCGGCGCCGGGCCGTTGATCGTCATCGACACCGAGGTCGACGGGCTGCACAAATCGAAACCGTCGTACAGCACCTTCATGTCGTCCAGGGTCGCGATCGACACGCCCGAGTTGCCGACCTTGCCGTAGATGTCGGGACGGATGGCCGGGTCGGCGCCGTACAGGGTGACCGAGTCGAAGGCGGTCGACAGGCGCTTGGCGTCCATGCCGGTCGAGACCAGCTTGAAGCGTCGGTTGGTGCGGAAGGCATCGCCTTCGCCCGCGAACATGCGGGTCGGGTCTTCGCCTTCGCGCTTGAAGGCGAACACGCCGGCCGTATACGGGAAGGAGCCCGGCACGTTTTCCAGCATCAGGAAGCGCAGCACTTCGCCGTGGTCCTCGAAGCGCGGCAGCGCCACCTTGCGGATCGGGTTGCCTGACAGGGTCTTCGAGACCAGGCGGGTGCGGATTTCCTTGTCGCGGATTTTCACGACGTAATCGTCGCCGGCATAGGCGGCCTGCATGTCGGGCCACATGGCCAGCAGCTTTTTCGCGCCGCCTTCCATGGCGTTGTCGCGCTCCGTAATCAGGTCATCGAGCACCACGCCGCGGTTGGCGGCAGCCAGCATGCGTTTGGTTTCGCTCAGCTGCTGGCGCTCGCGCGCCAGCGTGACCTGCTTCTTCACGTTGCGGTGGTAACCGCGCACGGTGTCGGCGATTTCGGCGAGGTAGCGCGCGCGTGCGGGCGGCACGATCACGTTCTTGCCGCTCGAGTATTTCGATGCAGGTGCCGCCAGGCGGCTGGCATCGACCTGCAGGCCGAGTTCCGCCAGCTTGGGCAGCAGGCCGTGGTACAGCGCCGTGACGCCGTCGTCGTTGAAGCGCGAGGCTTGCGTGCCGTAGACCGGCATCTCGTCGGGGCTGCGGCTCCACTGTTCGCGATTGCGCTGGTATTGCTTGGCGACGTCGCGCAGCGCATCCTGCGCGCCCTTGCGGTCGAACTTGTTGATCGCGATGAAGTCGGCGAAATCGAGCATGTCGATTTTTTCCAGTTGCGAAGCGGCGCCGAATTCCGGCGTCATCACATACATCGAGGTGTCGACGTGCGGCACGATGGCGGCGTCGCCCTGGCCGATGCCCGAGGTCTCGACGATCACCAAATCAAAACCCGCCACCTTGCAGGCGGCGATCACGTCCGGCAGGGCCTGCGAGATTTCGGAACCGGCTTCGCGCGTGGCGAGCGAACGCATGAAGACGCGCGCCTGGCCGTTCCACGGGTTGATCGCATTCATGCGGATGCGGTCGCCCAGCAGGGCGCCGCCCGACTTGCGGCGCGACGGGTCGATCGAGATCACGGCGATGTTCAGGCGATCGCCCTGGTCGAGGCGGATGCGGCGGATCAGTTCATCGGTCAGCGAGGATTTGCCGGCGCCGCCGGTGCCCGTGATGCCGAGGGTCGGCACGCGCAAGCCTTCGGCGGTGTTGATGACCTGCTTGCGCAGTTCAGGATCGACCTTGCCGCTTTCCAGGGCGGTGATCAGCTGGGCCAGCGGACGGTGGCGCTGGCCGATGTCGCCTTCGCGCAGCGCGTCGATGCTGGTCGGTGCGTAGGACGACAGATCGACGTCGCAGGTTTCCAGCATCGAGCGGATCATGCCGACCAGGCCCATGCGCTGGCCGTCTTCCGGGCTGAAGATGCGGGTGACGCCGTAGGCATGCAGTTCTTCGATCTCGCTCGGGACGATCACGCCGCCGCCGCCGCCGAACACCTTGATGTGGGCGCCGCCGCGCTGGCGCAGCAGGTCGATCATGTACTTGAAGTATTCGACGTGGCCACCCTGGTAGCTCGAGATGGCGATGCCTTGCACGTCTTCGTTCAGGGCCGCGGTGACGACTTCGTCGACCGAGCGGTTGTGGCCGAGGTGGATCACTTCGGCGCCGTTCGACTGCAGGATGCGGCGCATGATGTTGATCGAGGCGTCATGGCCATCGAACAGGGAAGCAGCGGTGACGAAGCGCACCTTGTTGGCCAGCTTCGGCTGCTCCGGCAGGTCGAGTTTGGCGGCGGGAGTGATGTCGTTCATTGGATGTGGTCCTTGGTATTGGGAGGACAGGGGTATCCTGGTACGGTATATGACGTTAACGTTAACGTCAAGCCGGGCGCGAGGGGGTGATGGGGTGGGGCGGCCGGGCCGCCCCACCGGCGTTTACGCTGCGCGTTTCTTGACCTTGCCCGAGAGCAGCTCAGCCTTGCGGGCGCGGAACTCCAGCACGGCCTTTTCCTTGACGTGGCCGAAGCCGCGGATCTGTTCCGGCAGCGAGGCCAGTTCGACCGCATCCGCATGCGTGCCGGCGTTCAGGCCGGCCAGCAGGCCTTCGATCATCTCGCGGTATTCGACAATCAAGGAGCGTTCCATCTTGCGCTCTTCCGTGTAGCAGAACACGTCGAAGGCGCCGCCACGCAGGCCTTTCAGTTTCGCCAGCAGCTTGAAGGCGCCGAACATCCACGAGCCATACTGCGCCTTGACCATGCGGCCCTTGGCGTCCTTCTTCGCGAACAGCGGCGGGGCCAGGTTGAACTTGAAACTGAAATCGCCTTCGAACTGGCTCTTCACCTGCTCGAGGAAGGCTCCATCGGTGTACAGGCGGGCCACTTCGTACTCGTCCTTGTAGGCCATCAGCTTGAAGTAGTACTTGGCCACCGCTAGCGAGAGCTTGTTGCCCAGGCCCTGGGTCGTCTCGGCCGCGCGCACGCGCGCCACCAGGTCGGCGTACACGCCCGCATAGGCGCTGTTTTGGTAGCCGGTCAGGAAGTCGACGCGCTTGTTGATGATGGTGTCCAGGCTTTGCGGCATCTGCACCACGATCGCTTGCGAAGGCGTGGCCTGCTTCTCGACACGCTTGAAGTCCACGGCGGCGCGGCGGCCCCACAGGAAGCTCATCTTGTTCGAGGCGACGGCCACGCCATTGAGTTCGATCGCGCGCAGCAGCGCGGCTTCGGTCAAGGGAATGCGGCCCTTCTGCCAGGCGTAACCCATCAGGAACAGGTTGGTGGCGATCGAGTCGCCCATCAGCGCGGTCGCGATGCGGGTCGCGTCGACGAAGTCCACGCCATCGGCGCCACCGACGGCTTCCAGGATCAAGGAGCGTACGTCGGCGGCCGGGAATTCCCAGTCGGCGTTTTGCGCGAAGCTGCCGGTCGGCTGCTCGTGCAGGTTGACGATGGCGAGCGTCCGGCCCGGACGCATCTTCGAGACCGCATCGGCCGCACCGGTAGTGAGGATGTCGCAGCCGAGGATGAGGTCCGCTTCGCCGGTGGCGATGCGCTGGGCGCGCAGGCGGTCCGGGGTGACGGCGATCTTCACGTGCGAAGTGACCGAACCGTTCTTCTGGCTCATGCCGGTCATGTCCAGCACCGAGGCGCCCTTGCCCTCGAGGTGGGCGGCCATGCCCATCAGCGCGCCGACGGTGATGACGCCGGTGCCGCCGATGCCGTTGATCAGGATGTTGTACGGGTGCTCGATGCCTGGCAGTGTCGGCTCGGGCAGTTCGCCCCAGCCGTCGCTCGCGCCTTGCTTGGATACGCCGGCACGGCTCTTCTTGAGCGTGCCGCCTTCGACGGTGACGAAGCTCGGGCAGAAGCCCTTGGCGCACGAGTAATCCTTGTTGCAGGACGACTGATCGATGGCGCGCTTGCGGCCGAATTCAGTTTCCTTCGGCAGGATCGAAACGCAGTTCGACTGGATGCCGCAGTCGCCGCAGCCTTCGCAGACGGCTTCGTTGATCACCATGCGCTGGTTCGGGTCGGCGAATTCGCCCTTTTTACGGCGGCGGCGCTTCTCGGCGGCGCAGGTCTGGTCGTAGATGATGACGGTCACGCCCGGCAGTTCGCGCAGCTCGCGCTGGATGTCGTCCATGTGCTTGCGGTCGTGCAGGGTGACCAGCGCCGGCAAACTGGAACGGTCGGCGTAGCGCGACAGGTCTTCGGTGACCAGGGCGATGCGCTTGACGCCTTCGGCCGCCATCTGCTGCGCGATCATCGGCACCGAGGTCTGGCCGTCGACCGGTTGGCCGCCGGTCATCGCGACCGCGTCGTTGTACAGGATCTTGTAGGTGATGTTCACCTTCGCGGCCACGGCCGCGCGGATCGCGAGATAACCGGAATGGAAATAGGTGCCGTCGCCCAGGTTCTGGAACACATGCGGCACTTGCGAGAACGCGGCCTGGCCGATCCACGGCGTGCCTTCGCCGCCCATGTGGGTGGTCAGCTTGTTCATCTCCGGATAGATCGAGGTCGCCATCACGTGGCAGCCGATGCCGGCCAGCGCGAAGGAACCGTCCGGCACCTTGGTCGAGGTGTTGTGCGGGCAGCCGGAGCAGTAGAAGGCCGGGCGGAAGGGCGTGGTGATCGCCTTCTGCAGCACGGCGTCTTTCGCGTCGAGGAAGGCCAGGCGCGCGCGGATCAGATCGCGGGTGGTGTCTTCCAGGCTCAGGCGCGCGATGCGGCCGGCGATCACGCGGGCGACTTGCGCGACCGAGAAATCGGCTTTCGGAGGCAGCAGCCAGTCGCCGCGCGGAGCGACCCATTCTCCCTTGTCGTCGAACTTGCCGACCACGTGCGGACGCACGTCGTCGCGCCAGTTATACAGCTGTTCCTTCAACTGGTATTCGACGACCTGGCGCTTTTCCTCGACCACCAGGATCTCGTCCAGGCCTTGCGCGAATTCGCGCACGCCGTCCGGTTCCAGCGGCCAGATCATCGCGATCTTGTACAGGCGCAGGCCGACCTTGGCGGCCATGTCCTCGTCGATGCCCAGTTCTTCCAGCGCTTCCAGCACGTCCAGGTAGGACTTGCCCGAGGCGATGATGCCCAGTTTCGCGTCCGGACTGTCGATGGTGACGCGATTGAGCTTGTTTTCGCGCGCATAGGCCAGCGCCGCGTAGATCTTATAGTCCTGCATCAGCGCTTCCTGCGCGCGCGCCTGCTGGCCCAGCGGCACCGAGGACAGCCTGGTATTGAGTCCACCTTCCGGCATCGCGAAGTCCTGCGGCAGCTTGACTTCGACGCGGAACGGGTCGGCATCCACGGAGCTGCTGGATTCGACCGTGTCGGCCAGCGCCTTGAAGGCCACCGCGCAACCCGAGAAGCGCGACATCGCCCAGCCATGCACGCCGAGGTCCAGGTATTCCTGCACATTGCACGGGTAGAGCACCGGGATCATGCAGGCCGAGAAGATGTGGTCGGACTGGTGCGGCAGGGTCGAGGAATAGGCGCCGTGGTCGTCGCCGGCCACCAGCAGCACGCCGCCGTGTTTCGCCGTGCCGGCGTGGTTCATGTGTTTAAAAACGTCGCCGCAGCGGTCCACGCCCGGGCCTTTGCCGTACCACATGGCGAACACGCCGTCGTACTTGGCCGGACCGATCAGGTCCACGGTCTGGGTGCCCCACACCGCAGTGGCGGCCAGGTCTTCGTTCACGCCCGGGACGAACTGGATCTTGTTCGCTTCCAGGTGGCCCTTGGCCTTCCACAGCGTTTCATCGAGGCCGCCCAGGGGCGAACCGCGGTAGCCCGAGACGAAACCGGCGGTGTCGAGACCGGCGGCGGCGTCGCGCTCGCGCTGCATCATCGGCAGGCGTACCAGGGCCTGGATACCGGACAGGAAGATGTTGCCGGTCCGGGCGGTGTACTTGTCGTCCAGGGTGACGGTGGTGAGGCGGGACGCGTAGTCCGGGCTCAGGGCCTGGGGCGTGACGGTATCTGGCATGGGGTCTCCATTATGTGGTTCGGTGCTGTGCTGCCTTGCGCCGGGTAGGCGAAGGCGCTTTTTGACCGCGTGGAGTGTAGGGACTCAGGCCAGCCAGGGCCAATAGGGATTGCGGATGGGGGTATAAGAAAAACTGATGACCGTTATTCAGCGCAGGCGCGCACCCGGCCAGGCGCCGCGCGCGCACAGGTCTTCGGTCACTTCGCGTACCAGCTTCCCGATCGCCGCCGCCGCATTCGTGAGCGGGATATTGCGCGAAGCGGACAAGCTCACCTGGCGCATCAGCGCCGGGTCTTCCACCGGCCATGCCTTGAGCGCGCCGCGCTCGATATCGGCCAGCAGCGGCGCAACCGGCAGCAGGGTGGCGCCCAGGTCGGCCAGCAGGGCAGAGCGCAGGATGGCGAGCGAGTTGATCTCGAGGATGGGGCCGAGCGCCAGGCCTGCCCGTGACGCCACCTGTTCGACCAGCGGGCGCACGCCGTGCTGGCGCGCCGGCAGGATCAGGGTACTGGCCAAGGCCTCGGTCAAGCTCAAGCTGGCTGCGGCGGGCGCGAACGCTGAACCGGCGCGGCAGATGAACATCAGGTCTTCCTCCACCAGCGGCGTGTTGGTGAAGTGCCCGGCCGGGACTTCGTCGAACAGCACCGCCAGGTTCAGGCGCCCCGACTTGAGCTGCTCGGTGAGGCTGCCCGAAATCTCCTCGGTCAGCTGCAGGGTGATTTCCGGGTAGCGCACACGCGCGCTGCTGAGGATCGGCAGCGCCAGCGCGCCCGAAATACTGTGGGGCAGGCCGAGCGTCACGCTGCCCGAAGGCCGCGTGGTGGACTGCACCACCGCCGAGCGGGCATCGGCCACCTGCTTCAGGATCGCCTGCGCATGCTCATAGAAGATCTTGCCGGCGTCGGTGCTGAGCATGCCGTGGGCCGAGCGGTGCAACAGCTGCGCGCCGAGTTCCTCTTCCAGCTGGCGCAGTTGCTGGGTCAGTGCCGGCTGCGCCACATGCAGGACCAGTGCGGCGCGCGAGAGCGAGCCGTGGTCGACGATGGCGACGAAATAGCGCAGCTGGCGAAGTTCCATGCAATGAACTGTGTCTTAAAAGAAACAAATAGTGAAAATAGGTAACAGTCTTGCTATACTGCATCATGGCCGACTGGCGCCGACATTATCACAGAGCAGAGAAGAATCATGTTAAAGAAGGTGGATGCATCGCAGCTGAAGGTCGGGATGTTCATCCACGATCTGGATTGCGGCTGGATGGATCATCCGTTCGTGCGCGCGCGTTTCGTTCTGACCACGGACGACGAAATCCACAAGATCCGCAACGCCAAGATCCGCGGCGTGGTCATCGATTGCAGCAAGGGCCTGGACATCGACGACGCGCCGACGCTGGCCGAAGCCGAGGCCGAAACCGAAGCCGAAGTGACCGCCATCGCCACCAAGCCGCTGATCGTCACCCGCGTCTCGCTGGGCGAAGAGCTGCAGCGCGCGGCCCAGGTCCGCAAGCAGGCCGCCGGCCTGGTACGCGCCGTGATGGCAGATTCGCGCCTGGGCAAGGCAGTGGAAATGGACAAGGTGGCTCCGATGGTCGAGAGCATCACCGAATCCATCCTGCGCAATTCGGGCGCGCTGCTTGGCCTGCTGCGCATCAAGAACAAGGACGACTACACCTTCCTGCATTCGGTCAGCGTGTGCGCGCTGCTGGTGGCCTTCTGCCGCTCGCGCAACATGGACGCGGACACGGTCTACCAGGCGGGCCTGGGCGGCCTGCTGCACGACACCGGCAAGGCGCTGGTGCCCGACGCCATCCTGAACAAGGCGGGGCGCCTGACCGACGAGGAATTCGACATCATCAAGCGCCACCCGCGCGACGGCTACGACATCCTGGTCAAGTCGCCGGAGATCGGCCAGATCCCGCTCGACATCACGCTGCACCACCACGAGCGGCGCGACGGCAGCGGTTATCCGGACAAGCAGGGCGAAGGCAGCATCAGCGAGCTGGCGCAGATGGCGGCGATCGTCGACGTGTACGACGCCATCACCTCGGACCGCTGCTACCACAAGGGCATGCCGGCAGCCGAAGCGCTGCGCAAGATCTACGAGTGGAGCAAGTTTCACTTCAACCCGACGCTGGCGCAGGAATTCATGCGCTGCGTCGGCATCTACCCGGTCGGCACCCTGGTGCTGCTGGAGTCGGGGCGCCTGGGCGTGGTGATCGAGCCGCACGAAACCAGCCTGCTCACGCCGAAGGTCAATGTGTTCTTCAGCACCAAGACCCCGGGCTATATCAAGCCGCAGACCGTGGACCTGTCCAAGGCGCTGGGCTTTGGCGGCGGCGACAAGATCGTGCGTCACGAGGCGGCCGAGAAGTGGAACGTCAACCCGCTGCAGTTCATGAACATCGCTTGAGGCGCCGGGTGCGCCGGGCCCCGGAGATGCGACAATGGCATCTCCGGGGCTTTTTTTACCATTTGGTAAGGATTCGCGATGCACGCACCCATCGAATTCTGGTTCGAGTTCGGCAGCAACTACAGCTACCTCTCCCTGATGCGCATCGAGGCGCTGGCAAGCGATGCCGGCGTGCCGCTGCGGTGGAAGCCCTTCCTGCTCGGCCCCATCTTCCGCGAGCTGGGCTGGCAAAGCTCCCCTTTCAACGAGCAGAAGGAAAAAGGCGACTACGCCTGGCGCGACATGGCGCGGCGCGCCGCGAAATACGGGCTGCCCTTTACCCGGCCGACGACCTTTCCGCGCCAGGCGCTGCTGCCTATGCGCGTCGCCCTGCTCGGGGCGGAGCAGCCGTGGATGGGCGAATTCTGCCGCCGCATCATGCTGCAGAACTGGTGGCAGGATGCCGATATCGACAAGGCCGATGTGGTGCTCGCCGCGCTGGCCGGGCTGGTCGACGATCCGGCCGCCATGGTGGCGATGGCAGGAGAAGAAGCCGCCAAGACGGCGCTGCGCGCGCAGACCGCGGCCGCGCGCAAGCTCGGCATCTTCGGTGCGCCCACCTTCATGGTCAACGGCGAGATGTTCTGGGGCGACGACCGCCTGGAGGACGCGCTGGACTGGGCGCAGGCGGCTCCCGCCTGACCCCGCCTCAGAAGAATTCGGCGGTGTCGTTGGTGGCGATGGTCTGCAGCAGGCCGCTGGCCACCAGCTCTTCGTAGTAGCAGGCGCGGTTGCGCCCATTGGCCTTGGCGAAGTACAGCGCCTGGTCGGCGTGGCCGAGCGTGACCACCGGCGAATCGGCGGCGCGGATGCTGGTGAAGCCGACGCTGACCGTCACCTGTCCCACCTGCGGGAATTCGTGCGTCTCGACATCGAGGCGGAAGCGGTCGATGATTCGCCGCGCATTGTCCAGCGTCGTCGAACGCAGCAGCACCACGAACTCCTCGCCGCCGAAGCGGAATACCCGGTCCTGCGCGCGGAACGATGATTGCAGCAGGTTGGCGACCAGGATCAGCACTTCGTCGCCGTACAGGTGGCCGAAGCGGTCGTTGACTCCCTTGAAATGGTCGACGTCGACCACGGCCAGCCACTGCTTTTCCTCGGCGACGTGGTGGCGCCGTTCGGGCAGGCCCGGCACCACCGGCTCAGCGTCGGGCGTGTGCAGCATGCGCGCCAGCTGGTCGTCGAAGGTCTTGCGGTTGAGCAGGCCGGTGAGCGAATCGCGCTCGCTGTAGTCGAGCAGGTTCTGGAAATTGCGGTAGACGCTGACGATCCCGCTGATCATGTGGACGGTATCGCCCGTGAATTCGCCCTGGTGCGTGATCTCGAGACAGGTCGCGGCCTTGTCGCCGAACCAGATCGGCAGCCACAGCACACGCAGGCCATCGGGGCCAGCACCTTCCGCGCGCGAATCGTGGTGGGCCAGGCAGTGCGCCAGCGCGGGGAAGGCCAGGATCGGCTCGCCCGGGCTGCCATCTTGCGTCTCTTCGGGGCAGGCGACGCCGCCGGCGCGGATGCAGGCGCGTGCGCGCACGAAGCGGTGGCCGCAAACCGTGGTGATCGCCAGCACGCGCGTTTGCACCGCGCCCGACAATTCCTGGACAGCCGAAATCACGGAGATGTCGAGCATCGTGTGATCGCGGTGGCCAGTCATGTCCACCATGTGTCTCAGCAGGGAATCCATATCGTTCACAGCACCAAAGTCACGCAAAAGCACAGCTTGTCGATACCACGGGAAAGTGTCGCTTTTTTAAGCGCACAAGGGAGACAGCATAAAGCCTTTTTGTATTACAGGCAACTATTCTTGACAATATCGATCACCCATAGCGGCTAGCCCGGAACCGAGCCCTGCGGTGTTTGTTCACGCGCAAACGACCAAGGGCAAAATCATTTCCGCATGGAAAACTTGCCCGACATCAACTTGCCGTATGGAACTATTGGGTACAGTGAACTCACTGACAGACGCAACAGGAAACAGCAACAAGGACGGGGCCCCGTCTGCTGTCAGTAAGTCCCTTTAACCACCATAAGGAGTTGTCATGAGCACCATTACCTCCGCCATCAAAACTTTCATCGCCGATGAAAACGGTGTGACTGCCATCGAGTACGGCCTGATCGCTGCCCTGGTCGGTGTCGCGATGGCGACGGTGGCCGGCCAGGTCGGCGGCAAAATCAAGCTCGCTTTCGAGACCATCCGGGATGCGTTCAGTACTCTGCCTGCCGCTCCGGCTGCTCCCGCACCCTGATCGCTGACGCCCCCAGACGCCTTGCGGCCCCTGGGGGCTTTTTTTTCTGGAGCGGATCATGGTTGTTACCCTTTATCTCGACACCTTGCTGCTGCTGCTCGTCAGCGCCGCTGCGATCAACGATCTTTCCAGCCGTCGCATCCCGAATCTCCTGCTCTTGTCCGGCCTCGCGGCCGCACTGGTCCTGCATGCGCTGTCGCCCGACCCCGGCAAGGCATTGCTGTCCGCCCTTGGCGGCATGGCAACCGGCTTCCTGATGTTCATTCCCTTTTACCTGGTCCGCGGCATGGCTGCCGGAGACGTCAAGATGATGGCGACCATCGGCGCCTTCACCGGTCCGCTCGTAGCCCTCCAGATTGCCATCTTCGCATGGTGCGCCGGCGGCATCATGGCCGTCGCCATCATCATCTGCCGCGGCCGGTTGAGGCTGGCGTTGGGCAACCTGTGGAGCATCTTGCGGCCCGTCATGCTGCGGCTTCCGGCAACGCCCGGAGCGGTGCGGGAAAGCGCCGGAACGATGCCCTACGGGGTAGCGATCGCAGCCGGGACGATCTACGTCCTGGTGAGCAATTACGCTTGATTTTCACGCTGAGTTCGCTTCCTTGCCTGAGGTCAAACGGGGGCAAATGGCGATGGCTAGAATCAATTTAACAAATGTAAGAAATATCCGCACCGAGCAGGAGGTTTCCCCATGGAAGTATTAACAGCGACTACGGCCGACGGCCTCGACGCACCGCCGGCGCCCATGCCGGGCGGCGCGCC
This sequence comes from Telluria sp. ZT3P39, assembly GCF_059685935.1. Classification (NCBI taxonomy): domain Bacteria; kingdom Pseudomonadati; phylum Pseudomonadota; class Betaproteobacteria; order Burkholderiales; family Oxalobacteraceae; genus Telluria; species Telluria sp. ZT3P39. The sequence continues at coordinate 100,651 of NZ_JCASIH010000006.1, read as the reverse complement.
CGAGGCCGAGGCCGAGCTTGCGCCTGTCCTGCCGCGCCAGCCGCGCACCGTGCGCGATACCGGCCTTGAACCACGCTTCCTTACCGCCCTGGTCGTCAAGACCATGCATGCGAGCGGCAAGACGGCCCTGTCGGTGCTCACCGGCCGCCTGCGGCTGTCCATCGGCGTGGTGCGCGAAGTGCTGCATGTTCTGGTGGCCGAGCAGCAGGTCGAAGTCGCGTGGTGCGGAGATTCCGACATCGACGTGCACTACCAGCTGACCGCCTTCGGCCAGCGCGCCGCTGCCGACTACCTGGCCGAATCGCGCTACGTCGGTCCGGCCCCGGTCACGCTCGACGCCTACCGCATCATGGTCGCCCAGCAATCGCTGAGCCAGCCCGATGCCATGCGCGTCACCCCGGCCGCGTTGCGCGCGGCGCTGGCGGAAGATGGTATCGAGCCTGCAGTGCGCGACCTGCTCGGCGCGGCCCTGCATTCGAACCGCCCGCTGATGCTGTATGGCCCTTCCGGCAGCGGCAAGACGACGCTTGCGCGCAAGCTCGCGCGCCTGCGCCAGGAGCCGATCGCGGTGCCCTACGCGGTGGTGGTCAACCACGACATCATGCAGGTGTACGACCCCAGCCTGCATCCGGCGCCCGTGCTGTCGCGCGCCATGGAAGAACGGCGTAGCTGCGACGCGCGCTGGGCCCTGTGCCAGCGCCCGCTGGTGCATGCCGGCGCCGAGCTGGCGCGCGACATGCTGGAGCTGCGCATCGATGCCGCCAGCGGCGTCCTGCGCGCGCCGCCGCACCTGCTGGCCAATAACGGCCTGCTGGTGCTCGACGACGTCGGCCGCCAGCGCGTGCCGGCCGGCGAGGTGCTGCACCGCTGGCTCGGCGCCCTCGAATGCGGCGTCGACCACGTCGCGGTGCCCGGCGGGGCGACCCATGCGCTGCCCTTCGACGTGTCGCTGGTGCTGGCCACCAGCCTGGCGCCCGAGTCGGTGCTGGACGAATCCTGCCTGCGCCGCATCGGCTACCGGATCCCGATCGGCCCCCTGTCCGAAACCGGCTATCGCACGCTGCTGCGGCGCCAGTGCCGGCTGCGCGGTATCGAGCCCGACGAAGGGGCGATGGATTACCTGGTCAACGAACTGCACCGCCGCACCCGTCGCCCCTTGCTGGCAGCCTGGCCGCACGAGCTGCTGGGCCGGATTGCCGACTTCGCCGGCTTTGCTGGCCACACCCCGCGTTTCGACGTGGACAGCGTGGCCCAGGCCTGGAGCAGCCTGTTCGGCGCCAAGGCGGCGCCTGAATCAAGCAACCTGGGAGACGCCCGATGAAAAACAAGCGTGCCGTGATCGTGATGGCGCTCGCGATCCTGTTCGGCCTTGCCGCCGTGGTGCTGGCCTCGCGCTGGCTCCTGACCCAGCCTGCGGCCAGCGCCGGCCGCATCGTGGTGGCGGCGGCCGACATCAACATCGGGCAGCGCCTGACGCCTGAGATGCTCAAGCTGGTCGAATGGCCGGCCGACAGCGTGCCGAAAGGCGCGTTCGGCGATCCGCAGAAGCTCAGCGGCCGGGTGCTCAAGACCAGCCTCCTGCCGGGCGACCCACTGAGCGAGTCCAAGCTGGCGCCGGCCGGTACGCTGGGCGGCCTGTCGGCCCTGATCACCGAAGGCAAGCGCGCCATCACGGTGCGCGTGAACGACGTGATCGGCGTGGCCGGCTTCGCCCTGCCCGGGAACTACGTCGACATCATCGTCAGCACCGAGACCGAAACGCAGGTGCAGTCCGGCGCTCCGCGCGAGCACAGTATTTCGAAGATCGTGCTCGAACGGATCCTGGTGCTGGCGGTGGCCCAGGAAGTCAACCGTGACGAGACCAAGCCGAAGGTCGTGAACGCGGTCACGCTCGAAGTCACGCCCGAGCAGGCCGAGATGCTCGACCTGGCGCGCAGCGTCGGTACGCTGTCGCTGGCCCTGCGCAACCAGATCGACCCGGCCGCCGCCCAGACCGCCGGCGCCACCAAGCAAAACCTGCTGCCGGTTGCCGCCGCGCCCATCAAGCAGGTAGCGATGCCGCTGCCGGCGCCGCGGCCCATGGTGCAGGCGCCGCGTCCGGCGCCGCAGCGCGACTGCGTGAAGGTCATCAACGGCCTGCACGCTTCCCAGGAATGCTTCTGACCCCCAGCGAACCCGGATGGATGCCATGAACAGACGCCTCAATGTTGCACAGCTCGCAGCCAGCCTGGCGCTGGCTGCCATCGTGCCGGCCCACGCCGCCCCTGCGCCTGCGAAGGCTGCAGCCGCGGCCCCGGCCAAACCGACAGCGCCGGCTGCGGCCAAACCTGAAGCCGCCGCCCCGGCCAGGACGCCGGAAGCGCGTTCCCAGCCTGCGGCCGGTTGCCGTGGCGAGGCCGCGCGCCCCGCCACTTTGGCGCTCCATATGGGCAAGTCGACCATGCTGCGCCTGCCCGAGAAGGTCGCGCACCGCAGCGTCGGCAACCCCGCCATCGTGCAGGCGATGCTGGTGGCACCGGACACGCTGTACATCGCCGGTGTCGACGTGGGCACCACCAACATGATCGTCCAGGGCAAGAGCGGCTTGTGCAGCGTGGTCGACATCGTGGTCGCGATGGACCCGGCTGCGCTGCAGGCCACGCTCGCCGTCGCCATGCCCGAGGAGAAGGACATCCGCGTGATGTCGGCCGCCGATTCGCTGATATTGACCGGCACCGTGAGCGACGCCGGCGCGATCGCGCGCGCGCTGGAGCTGGCCGGCGCCTACGTGCGGCGTCCGCTGCGCCAGCTGACGGTCGCGGAAAACGAGAACGGCAGCGTGGTGGGCCTCGGCAGCAACGGTGGCGCAGCAGGTGGCGCGGCTTCCGCCGCCGCCCGCGTGGTCAACCTCCTCAATGTCAGCGCGCCGCAGCAGGTACAGCTCGAAGTGAAGATCGCCGAGGTGTCGAAGACCCTGCTCGAGCGGCTCGAAGCCGACACCGCCTTCCGCTTCGGTTCGGGCAGCTGGACCACGACCCTGGTGTCGAACTTCCTGACCGGGCGGGCGCAGGGCGGCCTGGCGAATGTCAAGTCGAACGGCAACCGGCTGGGAGTGGATGCCGACAAGCAGGACAGCCTGGTGCGCGTGCTGGCCGAGCCGAACGTGCTCGCCATCAGCGGCCAGGAAGGCACCTTCCTCGCGGGCGGCAAGTTCTTCATCCCGGTCGCCCAGGACGACAAGAAAATCGTCCTTGAGGAAAAGGAGTTCGGCGTCGGCCTGCGTTTTACCCCGACCGTGCTGGCCGGCGGCCGGATCAACCTGAAGGTGGCGCCGGAAGTGTCCGAATTGTCGCGTGAAGGCGTCGGTGTCTCGGCCGCCGGCATTTCCGGCACCGCGATCCTGCCCTTGATTACCACGCGCCGCGCCAGCACCACGGTGCAGCTGTACGACGGCCAGAGCTTCGCCATTGGCGGGTTGATCAGGAATAACCTGGTGGCCAACCTGAAAGGCTTGCCGATGCTGGGCGAGGTCCCGATCCTGGGCGCGCTGTTCCGCAGCACCGACTACCAGCAGGACCGCACCGAGCTGGTGTTCGTGATCACGGCACGGCTGGTCAAACCGATGCCGGGCGCCAGCTACTCGCTGCCGACCGACAAGGTCGGCATCCCGTCGCGTGCCGGCGTGCTGCTCGGCGGGCGGCTGGAGGGCGAGGCGCCGGCCGCGACCACCGCTGCCGTATCCACCCCACCGGCCGCGCAACCCGCCGCGCATACCGCCGGCGGCTTCGAACTCAAATAGGAGCTTATCGTGACGACGACGATCCGAATCGCTGCACTGGTGCTGCTGGGCGCCTGCCTGCAGGGCTGCGCGCAGACCACGCCGCATTGGGACCAGCAGTTCGGCAAGGCCACGCGCCACAACCTGGCCGCCCAGGTGATCGATCCGGCCGCCTCGGCCAACCAGCACCCGGCCACCGGCATCGACGGCCCGGCGGCCAAGGGCGCGCACGACCGCTACCAGCGCAGTTTCGCGCAGCCGGAAGCGCAGGCGCCGACGCTGGTCATCAATGCCGGCGGCGCGCGATGAGCACGTCCATCCGATCCTGATCCGAATGCGTCCGCCACGAGGCCCGCCATGAAAGCGCTACTCATCAGCCGCGACAGCCAGCTCTACGCGGAAATCGCCTCCCAGGGCGCTGCGCGCGTGCCGCCGCTGAACCTCGGCGCCGTCCGCGCCGGCATGCGCGAGGCGCTGGACCGGCCCGAGGCCGACAGTCCGCAGCTGGTCATCGTCGACGCCACCGATACCGAGCCGTCCGAAGTGGCGCTGCTCGAACGCCTCGGCCGCCAGTATCCCGAAGCGCACCTGATGCTGCTGACCGACCAGAACCAACCCGAGCTCCTGATCCGCGCCATGCGCGCGGGCGTGCGCGAGGTGCTGCAGCTGCCCCTTGTGCACCGCGCCTTCCACGAGTCGATGGACCGCATCTCGGCCGCCGCCGGCGTTTCGGCCCTGCGCGACGGCAAGGTGCTCGCCTTCATCGCCTGCAAGGGCGGCAGCGGCGCCACCTTCATCTCGACCAATTTCGGCTATGCGCTGGCCACGCTCGCCGCCAAGAAGGTGCTGCTGATCGACCTGCATGGCCAGTTCGGCGACGCCGCGCTGTATGTCTCGGACCAGAAGCCGACCATGACCCTGTCGGACGTCTGCGCGCAGATCGCCCGCATCGACGGCCCCTTCCTGGAAAACTGCGTGGTGCACGTCACGCCCGGCTTCGGCGTGCTGGCCGCCGCCGACGATCCGGGCCATGCCAAGGAAGCCAAACCGGAACACATCGACACCATCCTGCGCGTGGCGCGCCAGCACTACGATTACGTGCTGCTCGACGTCGGGCGCCAGATCGACGCGGTATCGCTGCGCGCGCTCGACGTCACCGACACCATTTATCCGGTGCTGCAGCTGGCGCTGCCCGACATCCGCGATGCGCGCCGGCTGCTCGATATCTTCCGCTCGCTCGGCTACGTGCTCGACAACATCCGCCTGATCGTGAACCGCTACGAAAAGGGCGGCAAGCTGCGCCTGCAGGACCTGCATGGGGCGCTGGGGTGCGAAGTCGTGCACACCTTCCCCAACGATTACGTCGCCGTGACCGATTCGGTCAACCAGGGCGTGCCGGTGCTGCAGTTGTCGCGCTCGAGCGCCGCCGCGCGCAGCCTGGCCGACATGGTCGAACTCGTGACCACGCGCCGCGTCCAGGAAAGCAAGGGCCTGTTCGACCGCCTGTTCGGTCGCGGCGATTCCGACGACTGAACGCAACCACGGACACCACGGAGCATCCCATGTCCCTACGAGAACGTCTCGCGACCTCCACCCCGGAACGCCAGTCGGGCGTGGTCCTTCCGGACACGTCCAACCAGGCCTACCAGGACCTCAAGAAGTCCATGCACCAGATGATCCTGGACCGCATCGACCTCGAACGCCTCAAGCGCCTCACGGCCGAGCAGTTCAAGCACGAGCTGGCGCTGCTGATCCAGCGCATCATCGAGGAAGAGCGCATCGTGCTGAACCAGCATGAGCGCCACAACCTGGTGCTCGACATCCAGCACGAGATGCTCGGCTTCGGCCCGCTCGAGCCGCTACTGAACGACCCGACGGTCTCGGACATCCTGGTCAACACGGCCAGCAAGGTGTACGTGGAGCGGCGCGGCCGGCTCGAACTGACCGACATCACTTTCCACGACAACGCGCACCTGATGAAGATCATCGAGAAGATCGTCTCCCGCGTGGGCCGGCGCGTGGACGAATCGAGCCCGATGGTCGATGCGCGCCTGCCGGACGGCTCGCGCGTGAATGCGATCATCCCGCCGCTGGCGGTGGACGGGCCGCTGCTGTCGATCCGCCGCTTCGGCAATACCCCGCTGTCGGTGCAGACCCTGCTCGACTACAAGAGCCTGACGCAGCCGATGATCGACGTGCTGCAAGCCTTGGGCGCGGCCAAGGTGAACATCCTGATCTCGGGCGGCACCGGCAGCGGCAAGACCACGCTGCTCAACCTCATTTCCGGTTTCATCCCGGCCAGCGAGCGGGTGGTGACGATCGAAGACGCGGCCGAGCTGCAGCTGCGCCAGCCGCACGTGGTGCGCCTGGAGACGCGCCCGCCCAACATCGAAGGCAAGGGCGAGGTGACCCAGCGCGCGCTGGTGCGCAATGCGCTGCGCATGCGCCCCGACCGCATCATCCTGGGCGAGGTGCGCGGCGCCGAGGCGCTCGACATGCTGCAGGCGATGAACACCGGCCACGAAGGATCGCTGGCGACGATCCACTCGAATACCCCGCGCGATGCGCTGTCGCGGCTGGAGAACATGGTCAGCATGGCCGGCGTGAACCTCACCGCGCGCGCGATCCGCCAGCAGATCGTGTCGGCGGTGACGGTGGTGGTGCAGGCGTCGCGCCTGACCGATGGCACGCGCAAGGTGGTCAGCCTGCAGGAAATCACGGGCATGGAAGGCGAGATCATCTCGATGCAGGAGATCTTCCACTTCGAGCAGAGCGGCGTCGATGCCGACGGCAAGGTGCTGGGCCGCTTCAGCGCGACCGGGGTTCGCCCGCGCTTTGCCGACCGCCTGAAGATGTATGGCGTCCCGGTGCCGGACAACGCCTTCGATCCGGACCGAACCTTCGATTAAGGGAGGACGCATGAACGCGGTGTTCTATGCTTTTGCGGTGTTCCTGTTCGCGGCGGTGATCCTCGCGATCGAGGCCACTTACCTGTGGTGGGTGGGTACCTATGGCGCCGCGGCGCGCCGGGTGGCCCGCCGGCTGCAGCTCATGTCCGGATCCGCGGGGCGCAGCGGCGAGCGGATCTCGATCCTCAAGCAGCGGCCCTACAGCCGCAATGCCGCCTTCGACCGCCTGCTGCACGGTTTTCCGCTGGCGCACCGGATCGACGCCTTGCTGGTGCAGGCCGGATCGGGGGCCACCGTGGGGCGTTTCCTGGCCTGGTCGTTCGGCTGCATGGCCATGCTCGTGCTGCTGTCGCTGGGATGGCCCCTGCCGGCGCCGGCGCGTGTATTCGTGGCCGTGCTCGGGCTGGCCATTCCCTGGTTCCTGGTGCGCCGTGCGCGCCAGCGGCGCCTGATCCGCATCGAGCAGCAGCTGCCCGAGGCGGCCGATTTCATCGCCCGCGCCCTGCGCGCCGGCCACTCGTTCACCAACGTGCTGCAGATCGTCGGCACCGAGCTGCCCGAGCCGCTCAGCGGCGAATTCCGCATCGCCCGCGAGGAAATCAACTACGGCGTGCCGATGAACGAGGCGCTGCACGGGATGGCCGCACGGATCCCGCTGACCGACCTGCGCTACCTGATCATCGCGGTGCTGATCCAGCGCGAGTCCGGCGGCAACCTGGCAGAAATCCTGGGGAACATCAGCCAGATCATCCGCGCCCGCCTGAAGCTGGTGGCGCACGTGCGCGTGCTGTCGGCGGAAGGGCGGATGTCGGCCTGGATCCTCGGCCTGCTGCCTTTCGGCGTGATGGCCATGATGACGATCTCGAGCCCGCAATACGTCAGCATGCTCTGGACCGACCCGCAAGGCGTGCGCTTGCTCTGGTATGGCCTGGGCATGATTGCCTTCGGCGTCATCTGGCTGCGCAAGATCATCCGTATCCGCATCTGAGGCCAACATGACGTCATCCCAGCTGACCTTCCTGCTTCTTGTCCTGTGCATCGTCTGCGGCCTGGCCTGGCTCGGCCTGGTGCTGTTCGCGCCGCTGGCCCTGCGCGAGCGCCTGAGCCGCTTCCTCGGCAGTGCGGCCCCCGGCCAGCTCGATGCGGGCGGCGGCTGGATCGAACGCGTCGCCATCGTCGCCAAGCCCCTGACCAAGCTGTCGATCCCCGACGAAGGATGGGAAAAATCGACCCTGCGCACCCGCTTCATGAATGCCGGCTGGCGCAACCCCGCCGCGCCGACCCTGTACTTTGCCTCGAAGACCGGACTGGCGCTGCTGCTGCCGGCCCTGTCGGCGCCCTTTGCCTTCATCTACGGCGGCATGCTGCCCAGCGGCCACTTGCTGGCGCTGCTGCTGGCGGCTGCCTCGCTCGGCTACTACCTGCCGAACATCGTGCTGGGGCGGATCGTGGCGCGCCGCAGCCGCGAGATTTTCGAGACCGTCCCCGATGCGCTCGACCTGCTGACGGTCTGCGTCGAAGCCGGCTTGAGCCTGGAGCGGGCCATGGTCAAAGTGGCCAGCGAGATCCACATCAAGAGCGCCGTGCTGGCGCAGGAACTACAGCTCGTGCTGATGGAGATGCGGGCCGGTTTCACCAAGGAAAAGGCGCTGCGGAATTTCGCGCTGCGCTCGGGCGTCGAGGACGTCGACACGCTGGTAGCGATGCTGATCCAGTCCGAGCGCTTCGGCACCAGCGTGGGCGACGCGCTGCGCGTGCACTCCGATAACCTGCGCCACAAGCGGCGCGTGATGGCCGAGGAATGCGCCGCCAAGATCGGCCTGAAGCTGCTGTTCCCCCTGATTTTCTGTATTTTCCCGACGCTGCTGATGGTGCTGCTCGGTCCCGCCGCGATGCAGATCGGGCGTGCCCTGGGTGCCTTGCCTGGCGCGCAATGAGTACGAAGGAGCCTGTGATGCGAATCCCTACCTTGTTCACCCGCCTGACGCTGCTGTGCGCCGCCTGCAGCCTGCTCGCATGCGCGCCGATTTCCGGACGGAGCGGCATCACCGTGGCAGTCTCGCTTGCCGACCAAGGCTACATGGCTGGCCGCAACCACCACCTGGCGCGGCGCTACGACGAAGCGCGCGCGGCCTACCAGGCAGTGCTGACGGCCTCGCCGCAGCATGTCGATGCCCGCAACGGCCTGGCGACCCTGCATGCCGAGCAGCGCGAATTCGCCGCCGCGATCGCGCTGTGGCGTACGCTGACCGACTCGCTGACGCTGGCCTCCGGTCCCGGCAAGGCCTACCTGTTCGGCAACCTCGGCCACGCCTACTTCCTGAACGGGGACTATGACAAGGCGCTGGCCACGCTCGAAAAAGCCTGCCTGCTCGATCCACTGAACCACCGCTCCTGGCAGCTGCTGGGCGAAACCCTGCGCAAGCTCGGCCAGGAAGAGCGAGCCCGGCAGATGCTGAGCCAGGCCGACGCCTTGCGTACCCATGATTTCCAGAAGGACTATGCCGCCGCCGGCAGCCAGAGCAGCGTCGCGGCGATCGACCGCGCCGTCAAGTCGCCCACCCGCGAGGAACCGGGTTGGAGCCAGGCGCAATTGCATGTGGGCGCAAACGGCATGCTCGAATTGCGGCGCGGCCCGGCGCCGTTGCCGCTGCCCGGCCCCGCACCGGCGCCAGTGCCGGCGGCGCCTGGCGGCCGCGCCCCGGTCGCGGTCGAAATACGCAATGGCAATGGAGTGCAGGGGATGGCGCGCACGCTGGCACGCCAGCTCGGCAGCACCGAATGGAAAGTCACGCGCCTGTCGAACGCACCGGGCTTCGGCGTGCCCAGCACCCGCATCGAGTACGAGGCGGCCAACCGCGCGCTGGCCGAACGGCTCGCGGCCAGGTTCGGCGTCGTCTCCCTGCAAGAGGTGGCCAACTGCGCGCCCGCCGGCCTGCGCGTGGTCATCGGGCGCGACATTGCGCGCCGCGGCTATGCCCTGAAGCCGGCGGTCCCGGCCCGGGAATCCGCACCGGTGCTGGCAGCGAACAACCCTGGTTGAAAAAAGGTCGGGTTGCACGTTTGCTCAGCATCAAACGCAGGGATGCGGCGCCCGAGAGAATGAGTTGATTCGACTTCTCTTGGGAGCCCGCCATGAACCTTTCCTACCGTCTCTATTTCATCCTCGCCGGCCTCTTGCTCGCGGCACTCACCGCCTGCGCGCCGACCAGCACGCGCCAGGGCACCGGCGAATACATCGACGACGCCGTCATCACCAGCCGCGTCAAGGCCGCTTTCGCTGCCGACCCCGAGGTCAAGGCGACCGAAGTACAGGTCGAGACCTTCAAGGGCACCGTGCAGCTCAGCGGCTTCATCGAATCACCGGAGAGCGCCGTGAAAGCGGCGCAGATTGCCCGCGCCGTACCGGGCGTCAAAGAAGTGCGCAACGCCATGGTGCCCAAGGACACACGACGCTAAGGGCGCGCGCAGCGCGAACGCACCGGCTTATTTCCAGGCCACCCGGCCCATGCCGCTGGTATTGACCTTGCGGGTCGACGGGTTGCCATAGACGGTTGCAGAACCCATGCCGCTCAGGTCGACATCGGCGGCACGGGTCGCGTGCACGGTCGCGCCACCCAGTCCGCTCATGTCGAGGTCGACCGTGTCGGCGCGCAGTCCCTGCGCCTCGAGGCTGCCGACGCCTGCCAGCTTGGCGTGCAGCAGCTTGCTTTCCCCGGTGACGCTGATGCGCCCGGCGCCGCGCAGGTTCAAATCGAGGCGCTCGGCGCGCACGCCGTTGAGGGTCAGGCCACCTACGCCGCCGAGGCGGGCATCGATCGTGCGGTAATTGCTGTTCATGGTCACCGAGCCGGCGCCATCGAGCGCCACCCGCACCGCATCACCCGAGAAGCCGGTGACGGTCGATGTCCCCACGCCCTGCGAGGAGAACTCGCTCAGGTTCGGCACGGTCAGCTCGGCGCGCAGTTTCTCGTACCGGTCACCATCGCGGGAATTGAACGATTCGGTACCGATTTCCAGCGTATCGCCCCGCTGGGACGTCGTAATGCGTTGCACGTAGCGGCGGTCGCCCGACACCACCAGCGAAGGGGTAGCACCTTGGCGCAGCACGAGATCGACGACGCCGCCCAGTTTGACCTTCGTGACCCTGGCATCGATGTTGCGGGTTTCGCGCACGACCTCGTCGGCAAGGGCAGGGCTGGCAAGCAGGGCGAAGGTGGCGGCTACGGCCACGGCGCTCAAGAGTTTTTTCATGCTTGTTCTCCGGATGGGATGTCGATGGGACCACTATAAGACGCAAGCCGCATGCTCCCGGTGCGATTGCGATGAATTGCGCATTCCGCGGTCTGGAGCGTAAAAAACGGTGAATGACGACCGCGGGCAACTCCAGGGCGGCTGCCTGTATCGGGGCATCACATTACCTCCACGGTTACCTCATCCCATCAATCTCTCTCCCCTGAGCCGCCGCGGGGAGCGACGACCCTGCCGGCTACTGGCGCGACAACCACCATGCGGATACGATTCCGGGCCGCCTTCATGACGTGGTGGCGCTGTGGACGCACCGTCCGCCCTCGCGTTTTAACGTTAATCGCATCCAGGAGGTGTTCCCGGCGGCGAGTTACCAGTATATTTTGTACGGGACGGGATTTCGCCCCGATCCGGGTCTGGCGCGGCGTAACCGCGCTGCCCGGCAACCGCACGCTCATCGCGCGCATCCTGCGCCATGGACTGCACAAGCATTAACGACAACCGATAAAGAGACACCGTAATGGCAAACCCTGTACTGCTTAATAACATCGAACACAAAGACCTGCGCGTAATCACCCGCCATGGCCGCGACCTGGGCGACAGCCACCCTTATGTACAGACCTTCGCCGGCGAGTTCCGCCTGCTGCAGGCGCATTACCCGATCGTGTTTACCAAATCCGCCGAAGACCAGCCCTTCGAGCCGGTCGCCCTGTTCGGCTTCGAGAACGACGAAAACCTGTTCCTGACCGAGAGCGGCTGGGACGCCACCACGATCCCGCTGCTGGTGGAGCGCCTGCCTTTCCTGATCGGCAAGCACGGCGACGAGCTGATGATCCACATCGATATCGACAGCCCGCGCATCAGCAAGACCGAGGGCGAGCCGATCTTCCTGGAGCAGGGCGGCATGACGCCCTATCTCGAGAACGTCAATTCGATGCTGGTCACCGTGCATGAGGGCCTGCAGACCAACGCCGCCTTCGTCGAGGCGCTGGTGAAGCACGACCTGCTCGAATCGTTCGCGCTCGACGTCCAGCTCAATGACGGCTCGCAGCACCGCATGACCGGCTTCTCCACCATCCACGAAGAAAACCTGAACAAGCTCGATGCGGCGGCGCTGGACAGCTTGCACAAGCAGGGCTACCTGGCCGCGATCTTCTTCCAGCTGGCGTCCTTGTCGAACTTCCGCGCGCTGATCGAGCGCAAAAACGCACGCAATGCTGCCAAAGGCTAAGCTGACCGCATCCCGAATAAACCGCGAGGTCGCCGGCTGACCAGTTTGCTCAAGCGCAAGCGGTTTGTTTGATCTCCATGACCTTGGTCGCGCCGCGCGCCGCTCTGTGCTTGCTCAAACTTTCCCGGGTACCGCGCCCTAAGATGAGTTCGAGGAGTGCACACCGCGCCGCTCTCGTTGGGACACAAGCCTCGTTACCACGACTACTTGCTGTCCCCGTAGCACCAGCATCCCGTGCGGTCATTCGTATCAGGAGGATCTATGCCGGACGCACAGCCCAAGGCCCCCAAGGAGCGGTCGGCGCGCACCTGTCAGGAGCGCTGCGACCAGAACGCGGAAGACCTGTCGCATCCCAACGTCGCAGCCTTCCTCAAGGCGATCGCCGCGGCGGAAGGGGGAGGGTATGACTTCAAGTACGGCGCGCTGAAAGGACGGCTGAACGACCGATGGCGTTTTACCGATACATCGACGCATCCTGGACCAGGTATCGATGGCAAGTCGACTGCGGCCGGGATGTACCAGATTACGCGTCCGACCTGGCAGCATCATGGTGGCAAACTCGGGCTTGACGATTTTTCGCCGCGGACACAGGATTTGATTGCTGTCGAAATCTTGCGCAGCCTTGGTGTGATCGAATCGATCAAGGCCGGCCAGGTTGCCGGGGTCATGCCCAAGGTTGCGCGAACCTGGGCATCCCTCCCGAAAGGACCAGGCCAATGCAATCATTACCCGCACCAGCGCTATGTGAAATTCGACCACTTCCTGTCCGCTTATCTGTCCGCCGGTGGGCAACTAGACTGCGCTTGAAAACAAAAAGCCCAGCCGGTGAGGGCTGGGCTTCGTGCTGAAGTATGCTGGTGCCGGCTGCCGGTTTCGAACTGGCCACCTGATGATTACAAATCACCGACTAAGCCTATTCCTCTGTGTTGATCGCCATTCCGAAATAATATAAAAACGCTATAAATCAAGAGCTTGTGATTTTTCGACGCTGTATTTGTGTTGATGTTTATTGATTGCTATACTCTAAAATGGGTTACATGGCGGTTACATCGTCGGCACAAGCGGAGCAACGAAACAATGGCGAAGGTGAAATTTACAGCTGGACGACTTGACGCGTTCCATTGCGAAGCAGGCAAGAGTCAGTCTTTCTTGTGGGATGAGGGGGCGCCAGGCTTGGCGCTTCGCGTTACCGCGAGTGGAGCGAAGTCGTACATTTTCCAGGCCAAGCATAACAACGTGGCTCTGCGCGTTACCATCGGCTCCGCAAAGACTTGGAGCATTACCGCTGCACAGGCCGAAGCCCGACGCTTGAAAGTTCTTATCGACAACGGGCAAGATCCCCGGCAAGTGAAAGCGGCGCAGCTTGCTAACCAAGAGGCCGTACAGAATGCCGCGGATGCCGCTGCGTTGCGCCGGTCGGTCACCTTGGGCGACGTGTGGGCCGTGTACGTAGCCGACCGTATTGCGAGCCGGGAAAATGGCTGGTCCGAGCATCACATCAAAGCGCATCGGCAAATGATTCAGGCTGGTGGCGAGCCACGGGCTAGAAGCCGGAAACTTACTCAGTCCGGCCCCTTGTTTCCCCTTGCTGCAGTCCCGCTAATTGAGTTGACACCTGAATGCATTGAAGCATGGGCAAAAACGGAGGCGAAGACGCGTCCATCCAGTGCTAGGCTGGCGTGGCGATTGCTCAAGGCGTGCATGAATTGGTGCGCCGCGCACAAGGTGTACGGCAGCATAGTGCTTTTCAACCCGACAAAAAGCACCAGAGCTCGGGAGAGCTTGGGTAAGCCCAAGAAACGGCACGACGTATTGCAGCGCGAACAGCTACGTGCTTGGTTCGATGCCGTTCGCAAGGTAGGAAATCCGGTCATTGCCGCCTATCTGCAGTGCCTGCTCATCGTCGGGCCGCGCCGGGAGGAGCTCGCTCGGCTCCGATGGGCTGACGTCGACTTCCAGTGGGGTAGCATTAGACTGAACGACAAAGTGGAGGACTTTCGAATTGTGCCATTAACGCCATATGTCGCGCAGCTCCTGTCCAGGCTACCTCGCCACAACGAGTGGGTCTTCTCCAGCACTGCCTCTGTCGCTGGCCACATTGCCGAGCCGCGCCATGCGCACAATGGGGCGCTGGCGGTAGCAGGCCTTCCGCACCTCACCCTTCACGGTCTGCGCAGGTCGTTCGCGACGCTCAGCGAGTGGGTAGAGACGCCCGCCGGCATAGCAGCTCAGATTCAGGGGCACGCACCGCAGGGGGTTCGAGAGCAAAACTATATTCGTCGCCCTTTGGACCTGCTACGGATGTGGCACTGCAAAATTGAATCGTGGATGCTAGAGCAGGCGGGCATTGAGTTCGAGCCAGGGGCATCTGGTTTGAGGGTTGTGGCCGCCAGTTGAGGGGCCGTTTGCGATCGTTCGGAAGATAGATCTGGATCGAGCAAAGCGGGATGGGCGGCTTATTCGGCAGTTTTTCGGCAGAATATAAATAGGCATCGCTATGTTCGTAACTGCCAATAAGTGCAGCAAAGTCAAAGTCCAGAGAAGGAACAAAGCGATGCAAATCACCACCCCACTGCCACCTGCTCTCGCCAACATTTCCGCCGGTCGCGATCACATCCAGACGGCAGAGTTTGCGCGAGCGACAAATCGTGCGTGCCAGACGATACGGAAAAACTACTGCCTCACCGGCGAGTGTTATGGCATCCGGCCAGTCAAATTCGGAAATCGTCTACATTGGCCAGTAGCGGCGGTCGCGGCGCTACTCAGCGCAGGAAACTAAGCGCCAGATAGTGAAGCTGCTCCACGGGAGCAAGGCGCGAAATGCACGCCTGCCCAGTGCCAAAAGTTAAGCGCCAGTCTAGTTTTAGCGGACGAAAAGCCGGCTCCTTCACCGGTCTGACTGGCGCGCCAATTTTGAAGGCAGACACCTGAAGGGGTGCCTATGCTTAGTATCTCAACAATCACAGAGGCTCTTGCCGTGCTTTCAGAGGCTACTGGCCGGGAGTGGACTTCGAACGAACTATTCGATCTCGCAGCAAATAACGGTGTGAAACTGCATGCAGTAGTGCCGTCGACCGTAGACACTACTGTCCAATGCTTCGAAATCGGAAGGGGACTGGTTGAAAAACACCGACTGGGGGCGGGTCACTCGCTTCTAGCCGTGCTGTTCCCTTTTCAGGTAGCGCGACTCTGGATGAGTGGTGCAGTGGAGACAATGCACCCGGCCGACTATGGCGGGACAGAGGGAGAGTACAAGTTTTTAACGGAACCCGTTGTGGTTACGAGCGCCTCGGTACGTATCAAGGCCGAAACCCTGCGCGCTCTGTTGGATATTTGGAATAGCACGCATACTGGACTCACATCCCCATCAAAGGAGCGCGATTTCAAGAAGGCTACCGATGTGATTGCTCCTCTTGAGCTGGATGTTGAAAAATGGAAGATTCGGGCTACCGCTCTAGCAACTGAGTTCATCGCCCGTCACAAAAAGCAAGATCTCTTCCCTACTCAGGAGGACGTTTGCAAATATCTGGAGGTGCAGCTGCGCGAGGAAAAGGTCTACGGAGCGCAAAAGAGACCGCTATCAGCAAAGTACATCGGTAGAAATGCAATTCAAGGCGACTGGTGGAAAAAGAACAAACCGTAGCCGGAAACTGCGGGAAAGGCGGGAAAACATTCCGACCGATTTTCCCAACGTTGATTAGTGCAGTTCGAGGCCAGTGCCTGTAGGGGTTTGCTGGCTTTTTACTTTCTGTTGCCGGGAAACTTTCCCGGGGCCGGAATGGAGTCTTCACCAAATTAGTGAGGACTCAAATGAATGCCAACCAAACCTTCCTTCCACTAGACGCAGAGACTCGCAGCCATGTTGATACTGCGTGTGCTGCGTTTCATCTAACACGCCGTCCGCAAACCCTCAGGGCCTGGGCCAGCAGCGAGGCCGGGGCCCTACGCCCAATTCGCGTCAACGGACGACTCGCTTGGTCTGTCGCCGAAATCAAACGCCTGCTGAACGGTGGGTCAAATGGCTAACCGCGAGCAGCAAAACGCCCGGACAGAGCCGGGCGCCTGTGTCGATCTTGCTGGGGGGCTGGAGTCGACAAATCAAATCAAATCAAACGCTGGTGAGTTTAACACCGGTCCCGAGATCCTGGCGAGTAAATCGACGGCGACCGGGGTGCAGCTGGCCAAGCTGATTGCATTACTCCGCCTGGGGCCGAAGACCACGGTCGAACTGCGGTCCCACGCGATCATGATGCCGGCGGCGCGCGTCTTCCAGCTGAAGCGCGAGCATGGCTACAACATCACGACTGAGCTCGTGACGCTGTATGACACCGAAGGCGTCCGCCACCGGCAATGCGCTCGTTACCACCTCCAGGGGGCCAAGACCGAGGAGGCTCTGTGAACTTCTACAAGCACTTCATTGGCGACTATCAGCGCGACACCGGCGACCTTACCCTGGTCGAACACGGCGCCTTCCGGCTGATGCTTGATACCTTCTACGGGACCGGCCGCCCTCTTCCGAAGGACCGGAAGGCGCTCTGTCGGCTGCTCCGCGCGGAGACTGAGACAGAGCGAAAAGCGATCGATGCCGTCTCCCTACGGTTCTGGCGCCCCCTACCTGCCGAAATCGAGCCGCTGTATGAGTGGCTTGACCTTCACACCGAGGCCGAACGGGCCCCGCTTCATGTGGCCACAGTCGAGTGGATCGAAGTTGGTGGCCTCGTGAACGTCCGCGCCCTGGCCGAAATCGTAAAGGCCCAGGCAATCGCAATCAAGAACCGCAAAACTGCGATCGAGCGTGAGGCGAATCGGCGGCGCGCACCACTGGGCGACGAAGGGGGGCGCGCATGACTTACGAACACGAATCGTGCACGCAGCGTGCTACGAACTTGTCACCGGCAGAGCACGCACTGTGCACAGACTGTGACACGTTTGGTCAACGTATCCATAGCCATAACCATAGCCATAGCTTTAAAGACCAAAACCCGCCCAGCCAAGGTGAGGGTAGTTCAAGCGCGCTAACCCTTCGGCCGTACCAATCCCACGCAGTCCAGAACCTCCGCCTTGCCCTGGCTGGGGGTGTGGTGCGTGAAATGCTGGTTGCGCCCACAGGATCGGGGAAAACAGAGATCGGCATGGCCTTGGTCCGCGGCGCCCGATCAAAGCACAAGCGGGTGATCTTCCTATGCAACCGCGTGCAGCTGGTCGAGCAGACTTCCCGACGCTTCAGAAAGGCCGGAATTTCGCACGGGATCATTCAGGGCGCGAACACCATAAGGCTTTACGAGCATGTGCTGGTGGCCAGCATCCAGACTGTCGCGCGCCGCGGCCTGCCGGAGGTCGACCTGATCATCATTGACGAGGCACACACCGTGGCCGGATCCAAGGAATACCGGACAGTGCTCGCCGCAGCTAAGGGAGTGCCGGTCATCGGTCTGTCTGCTACGCCGTATGCGCGCGGCCTGGGCAGGCACTACGACGAGCTCGGCGGCCCGCTGTTCGAACACATGACGGTGGCGGCGACGATCCCGGAATTGATCGAGGCCGGGTATCTGGTCGACTGCGATGTCTTCGCGCCGAGCGAGCCGGACATGAGCGGCATCAAGCAGGCGCGCAACAGCTTCGGCGATATGGACTACACCGACGCCGACGTCGGCCGCGCCGCCAACAAGCCGGAGCTGGTGGGCGACATCGTGACACATTGGCTGCGCCTGGCGGCCGGCACGCCGACCGTCTGCTTCGCGGCGAACATCGCGCACAGCAAGCACATCGTCGAACGCTTCCTTGCCGCCGGTGTCGCAGCGGAGCACATCGACTGCTACACCGACGAGGAGGAGCGGCGTGCGATCCTGGCCCGGGTCGAGACGGGACAGACCTTGGTGATCTCCAACGTCGGCATCCTTGCAGAAGGCTGGGATTTCCCGGCCTGCCGCACGCTGATCCTAGCGCGGCCGACCCGTTCGCTGATCCGCTACATCCAGATGGCTGGGCGCGTACTGCGCCCGTTCCCCGGCAAGGAGCGCGCCCTGGTCCTCGACCACTCGGGAACGGTGACCCGGCTCGGTTTCCCGACGGAGGAGTTCCCCCTTGAGCTCGACGACGGCGCACCTAAGGATACGAAAGGCGGCCAGGAGCAGAGGGAGAAGTTGCCGAAGGCCTGCCCTTCGTGCAGCTACGTCAAGATCACTCATGAATGTCCACAGTGTGGCTTTATTCCAGAGCGACAGCCCAATGTCGACGTCAAGGAGGGCAACCTGATTCTGCTCAAGAAGCGGTCCAAGGCGCCGCAGATCGACAAGCAGGAGTTTTACTCCCAACTGCTGACTATCGCGGAGGATAAGGGTTACAAGCCGGGGTGGATTGCGAACAAATACAGGGAGCGGTTCGGGGTTTGGCCGCGCGGCATGCTGGATATCCCGGCGCCAGTTGGCACGGAGGTGATGGGCTTTCTTAAGCACGTGCAGATCCGGAATGCGAAAGCACGGGAGGTCCGCCATGCACGCGCTTAGATCGAAGACGGCCGACGCGGCAATCGGCCGCTGGCCCGGCATCCTTCAGTCGCTCGGCATCGATCCGGCCTTCCTCGGCAAGAAGCACGGCCCCTGCCCGATCTGCGCCGGCAAAGACCGGTACCGCCTCGACAACCGCGAAGGTCGCGGCACCTGGATCTGCTCCCACTGCGGCGCCGGCGACGGCTTCCAGCTCCTGCAGAGGGTGCACGGCTGGTCCTTCAGCGAGGCCGCCCGGCAGGTGGACCGTATCGTCGGCACCTTCCAACCCGGGCCCATCGCTCCACAGCGCACCGAGGAAAGCAAGCTCCGCGCGTTGCGTCAGGTATGGGAGACCAGCAAGGCGGTCAGCCGCGGCGATCCTGTTTGGCAGTACCTGAACCGGCGCCTCGGCCTCGAGCAGGTGCCGCCAGGACTGCGATTCCATCCCGGGCTCCGATACACCGACGAGGACGGCACCGACCTGGGCCGCTTCCCCGCGATGGTCGCCCGCCTACAGTATCCAGACGGCGCCGGCGCATCCATCCACCGCACTTACCTGACCGAGGACGGGCGCAAGGCTCCCGTCCCTCAACCCAAGAAGATCATGGCCGGCAAACCGCTAAATACGGCCGCTGTGAGGCTTGGGGCAGCCGGGACGACGCTGGGCATTGGGGAAGGTATTGAAACGGCGCTGGCGGCCGCAATTCGCTTCGGTGTGCCTGTGTGGGCGGCGACCAATGCAGTGTTGATGGAGTTTTGGGAGCCACCCACAGGCATCGAACGGGTGCTGATCGCAGGTGATAACGATGCCAGCTTCACCGGGCAGGCTGCGGCGTTCTCCCTTGCCCGCCGACTGACTCGGCAAGGCCTTGCTGTCGAGATCCAGATACCCAACACGGTCGGAAAAGACTGGGCCGACGCATGCGTAGCCCTCGCCCCCCAATCACTTACGAAAGGAATCGTATGAAAACGATCCCCCTTGCCGAGTTGGTGAAATTTATCGGTCTCATGGTCGACATGAAAGAGGAGGGTACGACCGAACGTGGCCTAGCCGAATTTGAGAGGCAAGTAGAGGAATATTTGGGACCGCACCGGCTTGTAGGCGAGTCCCAAGTTGACTTGTTCTGGCGCATAGCCAACTGGCCTGATGGAACCATTGTCCCGGCAATGTGGAGGAACGGTATCCACGTCGAAATCGCGACTGCGCTTGCGGCCCAGATTGAGATCGAAAATGAGGTGAAGCAGTGAGCGCCGCCTTTCACCGCCGGAGGCCCACATGACCAGCGCGCGCAGCACCGTCCTTGAGATCATGCAAGGCATAGACGCGCTCGACGTCGATCGAACCGCAAAGCAGAAGTTCCGTGACCTGGTGGGCGCCATCGCATCGACGCACGGCTTCGACTGGATGGAGCGCGCCAATCGTGAAGCCTTCGCCCGGCAGCTCTTGGGCATGCGCGTTCCTAGGCCAGTGGTTCGCGACAGGTTGATAGACCTCTACGGGATCTCACGCCCCCAGGCGTACCGAATCATTAGCTACGCGCTGCAATCGGCTCATCCGTAAGCCCTTGGATGAGACGGTCTGGAAGTCTAATGGATTATCAACTACACGAAGGAGTGAACCATGATTTTCGGAATTTTAGGCGGTCGAAGCGAAAGAACCGGGAGCTCGCTGATCGAAGCTGCCTACGTCACGAAGATGCGCGCCGCGGCTGCCCAGGCCAAGAGGTCGGCCGCCCAACCAAAGAGCCCGGGCCCTCTGAGCCAGTCCGCCAAAAACCGCGCCACCCTAGCCGAGGCACTCGCCGCGCCGAAGCTCTAACCACGAAAGAAACTGCCATGACCAATACCATCGATACCGTTACCGATCTGAATCAGGACGCCGTGAAAGTACGTCTGCTGCGCGGCGACTCGCCGTTCGGCGAAGTGAACGACGTTGTCTTCATCGACAAGAAGCTGGTGGACGGCTACACCAAGGGCGGCCTGGTCGACGCGAGCCCTGGGGCCGTCGCATACGCCGAATCGCTGAAGAATAAGGAGTAACGAGCATGCCAAAGACGACTGCACAAAACCGCGCCACCCTGGCGAACCTCAACTCCGACCTCGCCGGGAGTCCGCACATGGAGCGGCGCGCCGGGCCGGCACCTACGGCGCTGCAGCCGCAAGCCAAGCCTAACGCCACTCTTACCGAAGTTATGCTGCGCGCCTATATGGGCCCAAAAGGCGGCCTCAGGCCCGAAAATTTCGCGCCCCCACGGCCGCAGGCAAAGCCGATCACCCTCGATTATCCTCATATCCAGTCGCAGCCGGAGTATGCGGCCGAAGCCGGGAAGCTCAACAACTTCGCCCGCGAGCTGGATGCGGCAACAGCGAAACTCGCCACCCTTCATGAGCAGCTCAAGCCGAAACAGATCTACGATGCAGACGTCGAAATCGATCGCATTGCCAAAGCCGAGGCTCTGCTTGCCGGGGAGTCCTCGCCGGATGGTCGTGAAGATCTGCTCGCCGAGATCGGTAGAGCCAATAAGCTGATCGAGACACTCCGGATCGCAATGGATGCGCAGAGCAACGTAGTGCGACGCATTACGTGGGACTTGAGTCAGGCAGCCGGTCGCCGGTACGCAAACGAACACAAGGATCACGTTAAACGAATCATGGCCGCAGTGGCCGAGCTGTACGCTGTAAATCAGGCGGAATGGGAGTTTCGTCACGATCTGGAGCGCTTGGGGTACACCGGGGGGGCGCTGCCGGCTATGTGGCTCCAGTCCGTGGAAGACCACACAGATATGAACGGGAACCTCACCTACTACTGGTTCAAAGAGGCGGAGAAGTATGTGAAGACGGATGCCGAGGTTGCCGCCGGAGTGCGCAAAAGCCGCCTGGCAGCCGCACTGAACCGGGACTGATCAACCCACAACCGATAGGATAGTCCCATGCCATTACTCCAAATCGACATCGAGGCCCGATACGCCCAGTTCCGCGATGCCATGAACCGCATCGAACGCCAGACGCAGCAGTCGGCGTCCAACATGAGCCGGGCCTTTAGCGGTGTGAAGACAACGCTAGCAGGCCTCGGCGTCACCGCGACCGCCGGCGCGCTGACGTCGATCGTAAAGAACGCAATCGATGCAGCCGACACGCTCAACGACCTCTCAAAGCAAACGGGCGTAGCGATTGAGACGCTCGGTGGCCTTGGCTTTGCCGCGGGCCAGGCCGGCGGCAGTTTGGACAGCATTGCCGGCGCCGCCGGGAAGCTGAATAAAGCGATCGCCGGTGCTGCCGGTGGTAATAAGGAGTTTGCTGAGGCTTTCAAGAAGATGGGCATCGACATCGAGGGTGCCGAGGGTAAATTGAAAACCGCCGACCAGGTGCTGATCGAGCTGGCCGATAAATTCGCCACTTATGCTGACGGCCCCGAAAAGGTCGCGATCGCCCAGCGCCTTCTCGGCGAGTCCGGCGCCGAGATGATCGGCTTCCTGAATGATGGCGGTCAGGCCATTCAGGAAAACATCGACTTTTACCAGCGGTTCGCCGGCGTCACGCAGGAGACTGCAGACCGGGCGGATGCCTTCAACGACTCCCTCGGCAAACTAAGCGCGCTATCAAGCGGCTTCGGGCAAAGGCTAGCAGCGGAACTGCTACCGACCATGGAGGGTATTGCTAATGCGCTGGTCGAGGCAAGGGAGAACGGTGACGAGTTCAACAACTGGGCGGAGCGTGCGGCCAGCGTGATCAACGGGCTCGCCTACGTCTCGGTAGGCGGAGTACAGGGACTGGAAGAGATTGCAAACTTAGCCGGACTCGCTGCCGATGCAATGCAGGCTCTCGCCAGCGGCAAGCCGTCCGAGATTGCAGAGGCATGGCGCGCCTATGGGGAAGCGAGGCAAGATTCAGCCAATGACGCTCATGCTGGCTTCCAAGCCCTCAAAAATCCGTCCCTTCCCGATCCGACTGAGCCTATCGTTGCGAAGTATGACAAGCAGATCGCAGAGGAGTGGAGTCTGTTCAACGACCGCAATCGCGCCCTGAAAAAGCTCCGTGACGAGGACCAGATCTCGGAGAAGGAATACCAGGTCAAGAAGTTGGCGGCACACCGAGACGCAGTGGAGGAAACCCGGAAGCTGATCGACTCGCAGATCTCTACCCTGACCGACAAAAAGCTGAACGCCAAGACGCCACAGGAGGCGGCCAACCTCCAGGCGCGCATCGATGCGAAGCACAAGGAGAAGTTCTTTGCTGGCGAGGGCAAGCGGCCAGCCCCGATCCTTTCGAGCGGCAGCAAGGGAAAACCCCGAGTGGCTTCGGTCGATGATCTAGAGACCAGAGCCGCCGATGCCAAAAACCGCAGTCTAGAGAGCTTGTCCGAACGCGAGCGCGAGATCCTGGCCGATCGCAACGAGTTCCTGGCGGCTTACTATCAGGAGGACCTGATCTCGATCAAGGATTACTATGCCGGCCGCCGGACTGCCCAGGATGAGGCTCTGCGCGCCCAGGAAGCGAACATCAACCAGGAGATCGCCAATCTCGAGGCATTGAAGCCAAAGGACGCGCGCGGCCGCGCCGAGGTCGACGGCAAGATCGAAGCACTGATCGAGCGGCGTTCGCAACTTCAAGAGGCCGCCGGCAAGGCCGCGATCCAGCTTTCCATCGACGAGACGCGCGCCGCCAAGGCCTTCCAGGAAACCCTCGCAGGGATCAACGCGGAGCTGCTCGAGCAACAGGGGCTTTTGCCACAGGCCGCCGGCGCCCGCTTCGATATGAGTAACGAGCGACTCAAGACACGCCTGACGACAGAGCGCGACGCAGCGACGACTGGAGGCGATGCTGCCACGGCTGCTGCTCGCAGCGCGGATCTCGATAAGCTAGCCAGGCTGCGCGCGCTGGCGGTCGCACGAGCGGAGCTAAACAGCCTCGAGGAAGTCGCGACTCAGGTTCAATTCAAGCTCACAGCAGCAACCGTGCGAGCCGAGATCGGCGCCAAGAACGGGGCCACCTCCGAGATAGAAAGCCTGCGCGCCGTCAGTGACGCACGCCTGCAAGCGGTAGCTGACCTGCAGCAGGTCGCCACGGCGCTCGATAAAGTGGCCCGGTCAACGGGCGACGCTCGCATGCTGGAGCAGGCCAAGGGCTTGCAGCTCGAAGTCGAAGAGCTCGCAGCATCTGCCGACCTCGTACGGGAACGCTTCGAGGATGCCTTTACCGGCCCATTCGAATCTGCCCTAGAGAAGATGATCAGCGGGACGGCGTCTTTCAAGGACGTTATCAAGGGCCTCTTCAGTGAAATCGCATCAGAGTTCACCCGCATGGCGGCGCAGGACTTCACGAAGCAATTGCTCGGATCAAAGGGTGCGCTTGGCGGCATGGTGGACTTCACGGCCCGCATGTTCGGCGGTGAGTCCAAGGTGCCAAGCGCCTCAGCCGACGTCGCCAGCGCCCTCTCCGGTACCGC
Organism: Telluria sp. ZT3P39; assembly: GCF_059685935.1. Classification (NCBI taxonomy): domain Bacteria; kingdom Pseudomonadati; phylum Pseudomonadota; class Betaproteobacteria; order Burkholderiales; family Oxalobacteraceae; genus Telluria; species Telluria sp. ZT3P39. The sequence goes on along the minus strand of NZ_JCASIH010000006.1, from coordinate 76,572 downwards.
TGACAGCGCAGGTGCAGCAGCGGCAGCAGCCCAAGTAGCCACGCTCGGAGCAGCGGCTACAGGGGCAAGCACTGCGATGGGCGTGCTCACTACGGGAGCGCTTCCCTCCCTGGTGGTGGCGGCAGAAGCAGCGGCGGCAGCTCTGGCGAACGTCGCAGCCTCGGGCGGTTCCAGCTCTGTCTCCGGGCTCGCGAGTCTGTTCAGCTCATCCGGCTCTTCGGACACCATGGACTATGCGGCAGCGGTGGAGGCGACAGGCTGGTTCCGCAACGGCGGCATCTTCGCCGGCGGTGATGTTGTCCCATTCGCCAAGGGTGGCATTCCCGGGATCGTCTCGGCGCCGACCTACTTCCCCATGAAAAACGGCGGCACCGGCCTTATGGGTGAGGCCGGGCCGGAGGCGATCATGCCTCTCGCGCGTGACCCTGGCGGCGAGCTGGCTGTCCGCATGGTCGGCGAGCGTGGCTACGTGACGATGCTGCCGATCACCCGCGATAGCACCGGCCGCATGGCGGTGCGAGCTCCGGCCAAGGCCTTTGCAAATGGCGGAGTCTTCGGGGGCGGGGAGCCGACCAGGCGCACCAGTGTCGCGGGGATCATTGACCAGGCATCGTCCAAGGCCGCGGCCATGCGCGTCGAGACTCTCGCGGTCCCGATCGGGCAGCTTGTCGACCAAGGCGGAGCTGGCACAAAGGGCGGCGACACCCACCTGACTGTGAACGTGACACCGCCGGCCGGGACGTCGCGTGAGAGTGCTTCCCAGTGGGGAGCAGTGGCAGGCCGGCAGATCCAGCGGTCCATGAAGCGGAACACGTAAAGTTCTGAAATCAAATGGCTTGAGTGCGCGAGATGGGCGGGGGAGGGTAAAAGTCCAGAGGGTAACCCCCTCCAGACCGCATCCTCCCCCACGCACAGAAAATTTTCCCCTTGTGAAATTAAATCAAATTCAGAAAATGGTCAAAGCAACCCAATTTTCATAGGGAAAAGAGGGGAAAAAAGCCATTTGTTTTCATGTTAAATCGATGAGCTTTTGTTAAAGCCGATACCCTGACATGACGCCGATCAACGTCGCACGTTATTTCCTTCAGGAAACCGAGCGAACATTTTCTCACTGGTGTATAGTCCCTCCCATGTTCATCATTGACTTCAACAGCGACGAGCGCAAGGCCTTCCGTCATGGCTTCCTTAAGGGCCTGGCCGCTCCAGTGATGCTCTACCATTCAGAACCGGCGCCGAAGTGCGTCCGGGTAGAATACGTATGGCCTGAGTACTGCAAATCACCCAAAGAGGCGATGACCAAAGATTGGCGACAATTAGGTCACGACCTAACTATCGCAATCGAGCATGAATCGTCCAAAACAAAAATCTCCCGTTAGAAGACCTGAAATTCTTGACGCTGAGCCGGTGCCTCAGCCTCGTCACGTGATTGAGCGTCGAACATTTGAAGGGCCAGTTCCCCACCCTGAAATCATGCGTGGCTATGAGGAGTTGGTGCCGGGTACAGCTGCTCGCATGTTCGCTCACGCCGAGGAAGAGGCCAAGCATAGGCGTGACTTGGAGCGCATGACGACTGAGGCGAACATCAGCGCCCAGCAGACTGCCCTGGCAATCGAAGGGAAAAAGACGGACGCCATCATGACCAGCGACCTAGTCGGCCAGATCGCAGGAGTCGTGGTTTCTCTAGCGTGCGTCAGCGGCGCGATCTATCTCGCCATGAATGGTCATTACTTAGTAGCAGCCGCTTTAGCAGCAATTCCTTCAGCGGCAGTAATCCAAGCATTCGTCACGCGCAAGGCGCCCGCCAGGCCAGCAAAGTAACGCACATTTATCCGATGCAAAGCCCCGTTAGCCGGGGCTTTTTTACGTCCGCGCGCGCCTGCAATCCTGAGTAGCCTCACCTCTACGCCACGATGAACACACCTACCTTCACTCTCGAATATCTTCAGCCTATACTGAAGCATGCTAATCGATGACCTCTACTTCTACTTGGAGATCGACGGAGGCGAGTGCGCCTTGGATACCGGCGAGCCATCGGACTACCTCTACTCGACTCGCGGAAGAATCGTTGCCCAGGATGCGAACGAGCGGACAACTGAGGCCGGTCGCTTTCACCTCTACTATCTCGACGTCGGTGCTGCCCTAAACGCAGGCAGAGACCTCTTCGACATCTTTGATTCTGATTCCTCGACGGTGGACTACTTCGAAACTATTTTCGATCCTGAAACCCTCGAAGTATCGGTCAAGCTTGAGAAACTGTTCAAGGACAATGCTGGCTGGGGCAATGTCTTGATTTTGAACCGGTTGGAGCTGCTTCCTGAGCACCGGCAAAGAAGCCTGGGGCTCATCGTCATGCGCAGGCTCATCGAGAGGTTTGGCGCCGGAGCCTTCGTCGTAGCGATCAAGCCTTTCCCCCTGCAATGCGAATGCTCAAGCGGTGAAGATAGCGAATGGCGATCCCAGCTCCAGCTGGCCGCTCTTGGAAAAAACGAGCAGCGCGCAACAAAGAAATTGCGTGACTACTATGCCACGCTAGGGTTTAAAGCGATGAGAGGGACGCCCTTCATGTTCCTGATGACCGATGACCAACTACCGACACTAGACCTTAAGAGATAGCTCACACGCTTGCTATTCGCTTGACGAAGAAATCTCCCTGCCGTAGTCTGAATACGTCCCCGAGAAAAAGGGGAACGAGTTTGGCGACTCGAATCACTTAAGGCGGACAACCGCCGCATGGCGGTATTTTTTTGTCCATGCCATTGCATCTCCTATGAGCGGCGGTGGTGGGGATACCTTCGGGTATGCCGGCTGCCTTAAGTGCCGGTTCGCCAACCTCGCCACTTGCCGCTCTCCCACCAGGGCGCGACCACAACCGACGAGGAGAATCGATATGCTTAGCATCAGTCCGCTCGTACATCCCCACCCCGAACAAATCCACCGCCTTGCCGGAATTGCCGACACTGTTGGAGCAGTGCTTGGCGCCTTCCAGCTGCTGCCGTCGCGTGAGCGCATCGCAATGCTTGCGGTATGTGTCGGCCTGGCTGACGATCTTGCCTCCGCACTCGCGGCCATCGCCAGGGAGGCCGTATGAAGAACGACATCGCACAAGCCCTTCTCCATCCTTCCGATGCTGCGCACAAGTCATTTAGCTACATAGCTGACGACGTCGAACGAGCTGGCCTGACTGAGTTTGTCGAACTGACTCTCGACATATCCGCGGGTGTCGCAGCCTGCCTGGACTTGGTTTCCTCAAGCACGATCGCCCGGGAATGTGGAGAGATGCCGACAATTAACCCTACCATATCGGTCAATCTTCTTCGTCTCTCCATGGCAGCGAGCCGACTCCTGCAGGAGGAGGCCCTTCGAAGTGCTGAGTTTCTGAATGAGTACAAGCGCGTGAATAGAGGTGGAGCATGAGCACGCAAGAAAATGGCAGCGGCGACAAGCCTAACCCCCTCGAGGCTGAATTGCTGCACCACCTGCGTTTGATGACGCCAGAGGCGCGCAAAGACTTGCTTGCCATGTCGGCTTCATACGCTCGACTATTTCCGGTGCGTCCCGCCCTACACTTGGTGCACTCGGCGGGCTGAGTTGGCAGGATACCGCCGCGGACGGGTTACACAGCGGTTACATAGGCTGAAAAAAGCAAAAGCCCAGCCGATGAGGGCTGGGCTAAGTGCTTGATTTTACTGGTGCCGGCTGCCGGTTTCGAACTGGCCACCTGATGATTACAAATCAACTGCTCTACCAAATGAGCTAAGCCGGCGTGATCTTTAGGACAAGAATTATACCTTACTTGATCCGGGTCAGCGTTGGACGCCCGCCCTTCTTGGGCGGCTCGTCGTTGTCATCCGGCGACGCTGCCGATTCGAGCGAAGCTTCCGCCTGCTGCCTGTCCGGCACCGCCGACAAGGCTGGCGCAGAGGCTTCTTCGCTACTGTCCGAAGACACCGACTCGGAAGCCGTCGCACCTACTTCAAACGCCATCCCCTGGCCATTTTCGTTCGCGTAAATCGCCAGCACGTTCTGCACCGGGATATACAGCTCGCGGGACACGCCATTGAAGCGCGCACGGAAGTGAATCGCGTCGTTGTCCATCTTCAGGCCCGAGGTGGCGCCGTAGCTGATGTTCAGGATGATCTCACCCTTGCGCACGTATTCCATCGGCACCGTCGTGGCTGCATCGACCTTGACGGCGAGGTAGGGGGTGAAGCCGCTGTCCGTGCACCATTCGTAGATGGCGCGCAGGAGGTAGGGCTTGGTGGAGATATCTGACATTGGTTCTGGTTGATAACAATACTGTTCGTACACGCAGTTTACTGGATTCGCCTGGGGCGCGTCCGAAACTGGCGTGTACTGGATCGGCGATGCAGGTGACGGACATCAAGCCCGCCACGCCGCATCAATGCGTCGATTTAACGGCGCATGACTTTCTCGGACGGGGTCAGCGCTTCGATGTAGGCCGGACGCGAGAAGATGCGTTCGGCGTATTTCATCAGCGGGGCCGCGGTCTTCGACAGCTCGATGCCGTAGTGGTCCAGGCGCCAGAGCAGCGGGGCGATCGCGACGTCGAGCATCGAGAATTCGTCACCCAGCATGTACTTGTTCTTCAGGAACAGCGGGGCCAGCGTGGTCAGGCGGTCGCGGATTTCGGTGCGGGCCTTGTCGTGGCTCTTGTCGTTCGTCTTGTTGCGCTCGCTTTCCAGCACGTGCACATGGACGAACAGCTCTTTTTCGAAGTTGAACAGCATCAGGCGGGCACGGGCGCGCATGAGCGGGTCGGCCGGCATCAGTTGCGGATGCGGGAAGCGCTCGTCGATGTACTCGTTGATGATGTTCGATTCGTACAGGATCAGTTCGCGCTCGACCAGGATCGGTACCTGGCCGTACGGGTTCATGGTCGAAATGTCTTCCGGCTTGTTGAACAGGTCGACGTCGCGCACCTCGAAGTCCATGCCCTTTTCGAACAGGACCAGGCGGCAGCGTTGGGAGAACGGGCACGTGGTGCCGGAGTAGAGAACCATCATGGTTTATAGTTCCTTAAGAAACAAAGGGGTGAAGCGCCTAGCGACTCACCCCGAAAAATGATTGCCCGTATTATAGCCAACCGGGCAATGAAAGCGAATTTACTTGACGTCTTTCCAGTACGATTCGTTCAGGCGCCATGCCAGGAAAGCGAAAAGGGACAGGAATAACAACACAATAACGCCCAACTTCTTGCGCGTGTCTTGCGCTGGCTCAGCCATCCAGCTCAGGTAGGCAACCAGGTCAGCCGTTGCGGTGTCGAATTCCTGCTGGCTCATCGTGCCGGGCGTGACCTGCTCGAAGCCCGTGAACTTGTGGATCTTCTTGCCGGCCTCGTGCGGATCGGCCACTTCCTCGAACTTGGCGGTGCGGATGCCCTGCATCTGCCACATGGCGTGCGGCATGGCCACGTTCGGCACGACCATGTTGTTCCAGCCGGTCGGACGGGCGCTGTCGGCGTAGAAAGTGCGCAGGTAGGTGTACAGGTAGTCCGCGCCGCTGCCGGCCGGAGACGATTTCGCGCGGGCGATCACCGACAGATCCGGCGGCACGGCGCCGAACCATGCCTTGGCATCGTCCGGGCGCATGGCCGTCGTCATCATGCCGCCGACCTTGTCTTGCGAAAACAACAGGTTGGCTTTGATTTGGTCTTCCGTCAAACCAAGGTCGCGCAGGCGGTTGTAACGCATGCTCGATGCCGAGTGGCAGTTCAGGCAGTAGTTGACGAACAGCTTGGCGCCGTTCTGCAGCGACGACATGTCGGCCCGCTCGGGCGCGGACTCGAGCGGATAGCCGCCTTCGGAGGCAAAAACCAGTCCTGGCACCAGCGCCAGGACTGCGATCAGTTTCTTCGCAAAAAATTTCATGTGGTGTCCTTGTGCTCTTGTTCTTCGATTAGTGTGGCGTGAAGGTCAGGCGCGTCGGGACCGGCTTGAACCGGCCCATCGTGCTCCACCACGGCATCAACAGGAAGAACGCAAAGTACAGCAGGGTCGCCACTTGCGAGATGATCGTGAAGGTCGCCGTCGGCAGTTGGGTGCCCAGGTAGCCCAGGATCACGAAGATCACGGCGAACAGCAGGAACACGGTCTTGTGCCAGTTCGGGCGGTAGCGGATCGAGCGTGCCGGCGAGTGGTCGAGCCACGGCAGGAAGGCGATGATCACCACCGACGAGCCGAACAGCACCACGCCCCAGAACTTCGCATCCAGCACCTGCGGCAGCATGCCGACGACGATCAGCAGGCCGACCACGGCGATGATGAGCTTGGTGCGGTAAGCCAGGCGCGACTTGAGCCAGATGAACACGACATAGGCGGCCACGGCAGCCATCAGCACGTACATGAAGTCGGCGGTGGTGGCGCGCAGCACCGAGTAGAACGGCGTGAAATACCAGGTCGGGGCGATGTGCGACGGCGTCTTCATCGAATCGGCCGGCAGGAAGTTGTTGTACTCCAGGAAGTAGCCACCCATCTCAGGCGCGAAGAACACGATTGCCGAGAAAATGAGCAGGAACACCGCCACGCCGAAGAAGTCCTTCGCCGAGTAGTACGGGTGCGACATGATGCCGTCCACCGGGTGACCGTCCGGGCCCAGGTTGTCCTTGATCTCGATGCCGTCAGGGTTGTTCGAGCCGACTTCGTGCAGCGCGATCAGGTGGGCGGCAACCAGGCCCAGCAGCACCAGCGGCAGGGCGATGACGTGGAAGGCGAAGAAGCGGTTCAGGGTGGCGTCCGACACGACGTAGTCGCCGCGGATCCACAGCGACAGGTCGGGACCGATCACGGGAATCGCGCCGAACAGGTTGACGATCACCTGCGCGCCCCAGTACGACATCTGGCCCCATGGCAGCAGGTAGCCGAAGAAGGCTTCCGCCATCAGGCACAGGAAGATGGCGAAGCCGAAGATCCAGATCAGCTCGCGTGGCTTGCGGTAGGAACCGTACATCAGGCCGCGCGCCATGTGCAGGTAGACCACGATGAAGAACATCGAGGCGCCGGTCGAGTGCATGTAGCGCACCAGCCAGCCCCACGGGACTTCGCGCATGATGTATTCGACCGAACCGAAGGCCAGGTTGGCGTCCGGCTTGTAGTGCATGGTCAGGAAGATGCCGGTGATGATCTGCAGCACCAGCAGCAGCATCGCCAGCGAGCCGAAGATGTACCAGAAATTGAAGTTCTTCGGGGCGTAGTACTTGCCCCATTGGTCATTCCAGAGCTTGGACAGCGGGAAGCGGTCGTCGACCCAGGCCAGGGCCTTCTGGCCGGCCGGTGCGGTCGCCGGGAGCGTCGTTTCTTTGAATGCGCCTGCCATGTTACGCCTCGCCTTTCTCGTCTTTACCGATCACCATGCGGGTATCGGACAGATACATGTACGGTGGGACATCCATGTTGGTCGGCGCCGGCTTGTTCTTGAACACGCGGGCCGACAGGTCGAAGGTCGAGCCGTGGCAAGGGCAGAGGAAGCCGCCCGGCCAGTTGTCCGGCAGGTTCGGCTGGGCGCCGGATGCCAGGCGCGACGACGGCGAGCAGCCGAGGTGGGAGCAGATACCGACGGTGACCAGCACTTCCTTGTGCTCGGCGCGCGCGCGGTAGGGATTCTTGGCATAGGCCGGTGTCGGCAACTGGTACTCTTTTTCGGAATTCGGATCGGCCAGTTCGCCCGCATTCTTCTCGAGGGTGGCCAACATTTCCGGCGTGCGGCGCAGGATCCACACCGGCTTGCCGCGCCATTCGACAACCTTCATTTCCCCCGGCTTGACGTCCGAGATATCGACCTCGACCGGAGCACCGGCGGCTTTCGCCCGCTCGGACGGCTGGAAGGTACTGACGAGAGCGCCCGCCGTGGATACTCCAACGACGCCACCTGCCGCGCATGTAGCGACGAGCAGCCCGCGTCGGCCTGAATCGACCTGTTTTTCGTTACTCATACCAACCCCACTCCGTGAAAATACGAACCTTAAGAATCTAGTAAAGAGCTTCCAGCAACACAAAATTATATGTGAACGGCAATACCGATTGGAAAAAAATTATCAAGCGGACACAACAAGATTCAAATATGAAGCATTTTTGCGCTCTCAGTAGGCTGTGCATACACGCCCGGTAGCTTACGGTATGATGAACCTCCTTTCCTCAATAATAATGAAAGGGATGGCCATGAGCATGATGGGTGAGTTCAAAACGTTCGTAACACGTGGCAACGTCGTCGATCTTGCCGTCGGCGTGATCATCGGAGGCGCCTTCGGACGCATCGTCGATTCGCTGGTCAAGGACATCATCATGCCGCCGATCGGGGCATTGTTGGGCGGCATGGACTTCGCCAATTATTACGTGCCGTTGAACGGCCAGGGCAGCACCTTGCCGCTCGCCGAGGCGCAGAAAGCCGGCGCCGTGCTCGCTTACGGTAATTTCCTGACCGTCCTCCTGAACTTTATCCTGCTGGCGTTTGTCATCTTCCAGATGGTACGAATCGTGAATCGCATCCGCAAGCCGGCAGAGGTCACCGCGGCAGAGGCCGAGGAAATCCTGCTCCTGCGCGACATCCGTGACTCCCTGAGAAAGTGAAACCCGGCACCCTCCATGAGATCCAGCCAGCCAGGCCGCTAAGGCGGCTCTGGCTGCTGTTCGCGCAAACCGTCACGGTGGCGCTGGCGCTGTATTTCGTGGTGGCTGCCTTGCGGCCCGAATGGCTCGAGCGGGCCCCGACCCAGGTCATGATCGGAAATAACGGCATGCCGGGCAAGGCCGTACCGGTGCTGCAGGGGCCGGCGCTGCCGGCGGGCGGCAGCTACCGCGAGGCGGCCGGGCGCGCCATGCCGGCCGTGGTTAACATTCTCACCAGCAAGGCTTCTCGCGAGACCCATCCACTGCTGAAAGACCCGTTCTTCCGCCGTTTCTTCGGCGACCGCATGCCGCCCGACGAGCAGCTGGCCAGCCTCGGCTCGGGCGTGATCGTCAGCACGGACGGCACTATCCTGACCAATAACCACGTGGTCGAGGGCGCCGACATCATCGAGGTCGGCCTGGCGGACGGGCGCAAGATCCCGGCGCGCATCGTCGGCACCGACCCGGAAACCGACCTGGCCGTGATCCGCATTTCGGCCAGCAATTTACCGGTGATGGTGCTGGGCGACCCGGAACGGGCGCGCGTGGGCGATGTGGTGCTGGCCATCGGCAACCCGTTCGGGGTCGGCCAGACCGTCACCCTGGGCATCATCTCGGCGCTGGGACGCAACAACCTGCATATCAACCACTTCGAGAATTTCATCCAGACCGACGCCGCCATCAACTTCGGCAACTCGGGCGGGGCGCTGGTCGATACCAACGGCCACCTGCTCGGGATTAACTCGGCTATCTATTCGCAAACCGGCGGCTCGGTCGGCATCGGGTTCGCCATCCCCGTCACCACCGCCAAGACCGTGCTCGATTCGATCGTCAAGCACGGCGTGGTGGTGCGCGGCTGGATCGGCATCGAATCCCAGGACATTACGCCCGAGCTGGCCCAGAGCTTCGGCCTGGGCCGCGACAGCGGCGCCATCATCGCCGGCGTGGTGCGCGGCGGCCCGGCCGACCGCGCCGGCATCCAGCCGGGCGATATCCTGCTGGCCGTCGGCAGCAAGACCGTTGCCAATACCAGCGAGATGCTCAACCTCATCGCCCAACTGGAACCGGGCGAAAAGGCGCCCTTGCGTATCATGCGCAAGAACCGCGAGGCAACCCTTGCCGTCACCGTCGGCAAACGCCCGCGCCAGCCCCAGTAATTTTCTTTTTTTGGAACCTGCATGCACCTGCGTGACCTGACGCAATTTTTAAGCGAGCTCAGCGAGAACAACACCCGTCCCTGGTTCATCATGAACAAGCCGCGCTACGACATCCTGCGCGCGGAATTCCTCGATGTCGTCACCGAGCTGATTCGCGAGCTGGGGACCTTCGACAAGCAGGTGGCCGCCTGCGACCCCAAGAAGGCGATGTTCCGCATCCACCGCGACGTGCGCTTCGCCAAGGACAAGCGGCCCTACAAGACCCATTTCTCGGCCGGGATCGCCCCGCTGAACAAACGGCGCCCGAGTGCGGCCGGCGGCCCGACCTATTACTTCCACATCGAGCCCAACGGCACTTTGCTGTTCGGGGCCGGCGAGTACCTGCCGCCGGCGCCGCGCCTGAAGGCGATCCGCGAGCACCTCGTCAACGATGCGACAGGCTTCACGAAAATGTTGAAGAATAAGCATCTCCGGTCCACCTACGGCGACCTGCAGGAAGAAGATAAATTGCAGCGTCCCCCGAAGGGCGTGGACCCCGATCACCCGCTGGTCGAATACCTTAAGCTCAAGAGCTTTTTCGTCTGGGTCGAGGTGCCGCTGCTGCTGAACGCGCCCGAACTGCTGGTGCCGCAACTGGCCAGCGGCATGAAGGACGCGTTCGCGCTGGTCACCTGGCTGCGCGGGGTGCCGGAGAAGCACGAAGAGCCGGAATAACAGAACACATTCATCACGGAGGGCGACATGGCCTTGCAACATGCAGTTTCAGGCGAACGCATCGCCTTGCAGCGCGGCGACGACGACATCGCGCATTTCACCTCGATCGCCCTGATCAAGACCGAGCACATGGAGTTGATCCGGCTGGTGCTGCCGAAAGAAAAGCCCATGCCAGAACACAAGGTTGAAGGGGAAATGACCCTGGTGTGCCTGGAGGGCGAGATCGCGTTCGACGCGCATGGGCGCACCACGATCCTGCAGCCGAACGAGATGGTGTATCTGGCGGGCGGGGAGCCGCATGCGATCCGCGCGATTCAGGATGCAGTGGCCTTGATGACCATCTTGCTGGTGCCGAAGGGGGGAGCGGGGAATTAGGGGGCGAGTACTACTGACGTGACATGCGCATCACGTCAAGCCAGCTCATCCCGCGGATCCCGCGCTATCAGCTGCTGCGCCATCTCCGTCGCATTCACCCCATCGAACAGCACCGCCGCCACCGCCTCGGTGATCGGCATGTCCACGCCCAGCCGGCGGGCCAGCGCGCGCACCGACTTCGCGCAGGGCACGCCTTCCGCCACATGCCCGAGTTCGGCCACGATGGTGTCCAGCTGCTTGCCCTGGGCCAGCGCCAGGCCCACGCGCCGGTTGCGCGACAGGTCGCCCGTGCAGGTCAGGATCAGGTCGCCCATGCCGCTCAGGCCCATGAAGGTGCCCGGCTGTGCGCCCAAGGTCACGCCCAGGCGCGTGATTTCGGCGAGGCCACGGGTGATCAGGGCCGCGCGTGCATTCAGGCCCAGGCCCAGGCCGTCGGCCGCGCCGGTGGCGATCGCCATCACGTTCTTGACGGCGCCGCCCACTTCCACGCCGACCATGTCGTCGCAGGCATAGACGCGCAAATTGTTGCCGTGCGCCGCGGCGACCACGCGTTCGCGCAGCTGGCTCGAGGTCGAGGCCACGCTCAGGGCGCAGGGCAGGCCGCGCGCGACTTCCTGCGCGAACGACGGGCCCGACAGCGCCGCGCCTTCGGCCGTAGCGCCCAGCACTTCGGCCACCACCTGATGCGGCAGCAGGCCGGTGCCGGCTTCGAAACCCTTGCACAGCCAGACCACGTTCGGAATCGCGCGGCCTTTCAGTTGCCCCAGCAGCGGACGCAGGCCGGCCACCGGGCAGGCCAGGATCAGCAGCGGCGCTTCATCCGCGGTGGCATCGGCCACGTGGGCCAGCGCGGCCTCGAAGTCGGCGCCGACGCACAGGCCTGGGGGCAGCGGGTAGCCAGGCAGGTAGTGCAGGTTCTCGCGTGCGGCTTCGGTTTCGGCCATCTGTGCGGGGTTGCGGCCCCACAGCAGCACGTCATGGCGGGCCGCCAGCGCAATGGCCACGGCCGTGCCCCAGGCGCCGGCGCCGAGGACGGTAATCTTGGATGGGTATTTTTGTTCTTGCATTTTTATTGAGCAGGCGACATTACAGGCCCCAGAGGTCGTTCGAGCGCATATAGCCGAGGATGCCGTCGCGATGGCGCACGCGCACCCAGGCGATCGCGCTGGGGTCGACCAGTTCCAGCACCACGCCCTTGTCGGCGGTCATCAGGACGGGCGAGGAGTCGTCGGGCTCGGCGAAGACCTTGGCGCCGGGCGTGCTGACGACGACGTTGCGGCGCGCCACCAGGCCCTTGGCCTCGGTCCAGGCCAGTTCGCCGTTCATGTCGCGCACCTTGACCCAGTCGCCATAGCCGATCACGACCTGCAGCGGCATGCCGCGCGGCGCGATGTAGAGCTTGGCGCCACGGGTAGAAGGGGTGTCGTACAGGATCACGGGAGCCGGGCCGACGCTCTTGAAATCGAAGGCGAACGCAGCCGGTGCCGACAACAGGAGCACGCTGGCAAGGAGACGGGAATGGTTCATGGCGGGCCAGAGATCGGATCGAATCGCGGATCTAAACCGCGGGTAACACCGTGGACGCCGGAAGGCAAGCACGGGCACCGCTAGCGATGCCCGCGAAAGAACGACTTACTGTGCCGGAGCTTCAGCAGCCTGGGCCATTGCTTGCTGGCGCTGCTGGTAGAAAGCTTCGAAGTTGATCTCGGCCAGGTGCACCGGTGGGAAGCCGGCGCGGCTGATCACGTCGGCGATGTTGGCGCGCAGGTAAGGGTAGACGATGTTCGGGCAGCCGATACCCAGCAGCGGGTCCATCTGCTCGGCAGGGATGTTGCGGGCTTCGAAGATGCCGGCCTGCTTGCCTTCGACCAGGAAAGCGACCTTGTCCTTGACCTTGGCGGTGACGGTGATGGTCACGGTCGACTCGTAGATGCCGTCGGCGATGCTGTCGGCGCCGACGTCCAGCGACACTTCGATGGTCGGGGCTTCCTGCTCGAGGAAGATCGCCGGGGAATTCGGTTGCTCCAGCGACATGTCTTTCAGATAGACGCGTTGGATTTGGAAGACTGGTTGCAGGTTTTCGTCAGACATGGAACGCTTTCGTGAAATTTTGGATGGACGGACGCGCCGTCACGGTGCTTTGGTCAAACGCGACGGCAATTGTATCAAAATCAATTTGGATGCAATACCCCCACCGCAGCAGGGTCCGAAGCCCGTCAATCCGGGCTCCATCCAGGTGGGCTCCGGCTTGTCAGGCGCCTTGCAGCAGCGGGTCCAGGCGGCCGGTTTGGTCAAGGGCGTACAGGTCGTCGAAACCGCCGACGTGGGTCTCGCCCACGTAGATCTGCGGGACGGTGCGGCGGCCGGTGCGCTGCATCATGATCTGGCGCTGCTCCGGATCGAGGTCGACACGGATGCGTTCGATCTCGGTCACGCCCTTGGCTTCGAGCAGGCGCTCGGCGCGCACGCAGTACGGGCAGCTTGCGGTGTGGTACAGAACGACGTGTTGGGTCATGATGCTTCCTTCCTGAAAGGCATTGGTTACTTGGTCACCGGCAGGCCAGCCGCGGTCCAGGCCGTCAGGCCGCCTTCGAGCGCATGCGCGTCCTCGAAGCCGGCGGCCGCCAGCAGGCGCACCGCCTTGTCGGCGCGGGCGCCGGTCTGGCAGACGACGATGATGGTGCGGCCCTTGGACTTGTCCAGCTCGCCGATACGATTGGTCAAGTCTGCCAGCGGGATGTTTTTTGCGTCGCGCACATGGCCGGCAGCAAATTCTTCGCTGCTCCTCACGTCCAGCACCACGGTCTTGCCGCGGTTGATCATTTGCGTGGCCTGCAGCGGGGAGGCGCGCTTGCCGCGCGGCGCCATGGCTGGCCAGAGCAGGGCGGCGCCCGAAATGACGGCGATTGCCACGACGAAGATATTATCGAGAATGAAATTCACAAGGCTTCCAATGGTTGAACTGAATCGGCGCATTATAAAATAGATGCTGGACCGGATATCAATCGCACCTTTTAAAGAAGAGCTTATGTACAAAATCGTATTCATGCGTCATGGCGAATCCACCTGGAACCTGGCCAACCGGTTTACCGGCTGGGTCGACGTCGACCTGACCGAAAAAGGCATCGCCGAGGCGAAGAACGCCGGGCGCGCCCTGCGCGACGCCGGTTTCACTTTCGACCTGGCCTATACCTCGGTGCTCAAGCGCGCCATCCGCACCCTGTGGCTGGCGATGGACGAAATGGACATGATGTACCTGCCGGTCAAGAACGACTGGCGCCTGAACGAGCGCCACTACGGCGCCCTGCAGGGCCTGGACAAGGGCGAGACCGCCGCGAAATACGGCGACGAGCAGGTGCTGGTCTGGCGCCGCAGCTACGACACGCCGCCCCCTGGCCTGGACGAAAACGACGAGCGCACCTCGTTCAAGGACCCGCGCTATGCCGGCCTCGACAAATCCCAGATCCCGCTGACCGAATGCCTGAAGGACACCGTGGCGCGCGTGATGCCGTGCTGGAACGAAGAAATCGCCCCGGCCATCCGTGCCGGCAAGAACATCCTGATCTCGGCCCACGGCAACAGCCTGCGCGCCATCATCAAGATGCTGGACAACATCAGCGACACCGACATCGTCGGCCTGAACATCCCGAACGGCCAGCCGCTGGTCTATGAGCTCGATGCCGACCTCAAGCCGATCAAGAGCTATTACCTGGGCGACCAGGAAGCGATCGCCGCCGCGGTGGCGGCCGTGGCCAACCAAGGGAAGGCGAAGTAACACTTGCGTTTGCCATTCATGAAGTCCGCCGGCAGCGCGCTCCTGTGCGCGCTGCTGGCCATCGCGTTCTCCAGCCCCGCTGTCGCCCAACGCCAGACCGACCGCAGCCGCCAGAAGCTGACGGCGGAGAAGCAGCGCGCCGGTATCCAGCAGCGGTTGCAGGCCATCAAGCGCGAGATCGCCCGCACCGAAAGCGAAAAAGAAGACGCCGCCGACGAGCTGGCGGAGTCCGAGGCCGCCATTTCCGACGCCAACCGCGCCCTGCGCGATCTGGCCGAGGAGCAGGACGCCACCAGCACCCGGGTCAACAGCCTGGCGCAGGAGCAGGAGCGGCTGGCGCAAACAATTGTTAATCAAAAGAAACAATTGTCCAAACTGCTGCGCGAGCACTATGTGGCTGGCAACGAAGACCGGATCAAGCTGCTGCTGTCCGGCGACAATCCGAACCGCATCAACCGCGACCTGCAGATGATGGCCTATGTCTCGCAGGCCCAGGCCAAGCTGCTGGGCTCGCTGCGCACCAACCTGGCCCAGGTCGAGGCCAACCGCGACAAGGTCGAGAACGCCCAGCAGGAACTGCAGGAAATCGCCGACGAGCAGCGCGACCAGAAAGCGCTGCTGGAAAAGGAAAAGTCGCGCCGCACCGCGCTGCTGCAGGATTTATCCAGCAAGCTGTCCGACCAGCGCAAGCAGGCCGACCGCCTGCAGCGCGACGAGCAGCGCATGAGCGGCCTGGTCGACCGCCTGACGCGCCTGCTGCGCGAGCAGGCCGAAGCCGAGCAGCGCCGCCAGGTGGCGCTGGCCGCCGCCAAGGCCAAGGCCGAAGCCGAAGAAAAAGCCCGTGCCCTGGCGCGCGCCAAGCTGGCGGCCGAGAAGGCCGAGCGCGAACGCATCGCGCGCCAGAACGCCAAGCCCGGCGCCAAGCCGAAACCGGAGCCGGAACCCGAGCCGCCGAAGGTGGCCGAGCAACCCAAACCCGTCGAGAAACCGACGCCGCCGCCGGCCGAAGTCACGCTGGCCCCGGCCGCGCCTTCCGGCGCCTTCGCCAGCCTGAAAGGCCGCCTGAGCGTGCCGGTCAGCGGCAGCATCGCGGCGCGCTTCGGCGCCCGCCGGGGCGAAGGACCGACCTGGAAAGGCATGTTCATCAAGGCGCCCGAAGGCACCGAGATCCGCGCCGTCGGACCGGGCCGTGTCGTGCACGCCGACTGGATGCGGGGCTTCGGCAACCTGATCATCATCGACCATGGCGGCGAGTACCTGTCGATCTACGGGAACAACTCGGCAATGCTGAAACGCCCGGGCGACATGGTGCGTGCCGGCGAGGCCTTGGCGAGCGCCGGCAACACCGGCGGCAACGAAGAATCGGGGCTATACTTTGAGCTCAGGCATCGCGGCAAGGCCTTCGATCCGGCAAGCTGGATCAAATTCTAGGGGCACATTTATGAGCAGCAAAGCAAAGAACCTTGGCCTGATCGGACTGGGCATGGTGGCCGGCGTCGCCGCCTCCTTCCAGTTCTCGGCCCATGCACAAAAAGACATCAAGTCGCCGCTGCCGCTCGACGAGCTGCGCCAGCTGGCCGATGTCTATGGCCTGATCAAGACCGATTACGTCGAGCCGGTCGAGGACAAGAAGCTCCTGTCCGAAGCCATCGGCGGCATGGTCGCCTCGCTCGACCCGCATTCCACCTACCTCGACCAGAAAGCCTTCCGCGAAATGAAGGAAGCGGTGCAGGGCAAGTTCGTCGGCGTCGGCATCGAAGTGGCCAGCGAAGACGGCTATGTCAAGGTGGTGTCCCCGATCGAAGATTCGCCCGCGCACAAGGCCGGCATCAAGTCGGGCGACCTGATCACCCGCATCGACAACGTCCCGGTGCGCAACATGTCGATCGACGAAGCGATCAAGCGCATGCGCGGCAAGGCCGGCAGCAAGGTCACGCTCACCATCGCCCGCCGCGGCGAAGACCGTCCGTGGGTGCTGCCGGTGGCGCGCCAGGAAATCGTGGTCCAGAGCGTCAAGGCGAAAATGGTCGAGCCGGGCTATGCCTGGCTGCGCGTGAGCCAGTTCCAGGAAAACACCGTCGACGAGCTGGCGAAAAAAGCCAAGGCGCTGTACGCCGAGAACCCGGAGATCAAGGGCCTGGTGCTCGACCTGCGCAACGACCCGGGCGGCCTGCTGCCCGGCGCGATCGGCGTGTCGGCAGCCTTCCTGCCCAAGCAAGATCAATTGATCGTATCCACCAAAGGCCAGCTGCCCGATTCGAACCAGCAGTTCTACGGCCGCCGCGAGCATTATTCCCAGCGCGGCGCCGACCCGCTGGCCAGCCTGCCCGCAGGCCTCAAGACCGTGCCGATGGTGGTGCTGGTCAATGGCGGCTCGGCCTCGGCTTCGGAAATCGTCGCCGGCGCGCTGCAGGACTACCAGCGCGCGATCGTGATGGGCAGCCAGACCTTCGGCAAGGGCTCGGTGCAGACCCTGCGCCAGCTGTCGGCCGACACCGCCGTCAAGCTCACCACGGCGCGCTACTACACGCCGAAGGGGCGCCCGATCCAGGCCACCGGCATCGTGCCCGACATGAAGGTCGACGAGACGCTCGAGGGCGATGCGCTGGCCGTGCTGCGCGTGCGCGAAGCCGATCTGCAGCGCCACCTGCTCAGCGAAGGCGAGCTTGAAAAGACCCCGGCCGCCAAGGATGCGCGGGTTGCATTGGAAGCCCAGCAGCGCGCGATTGCGCAACTGAAGGATCGCAAGCCGCTCGACTACGGCAGCAAGGACGACTTCCAGCTGGCGCAGGCGATCAACCATTTCAAGGGGCAGAAGGTGGTGCTGGCCAAGGCGGATGCGGATGCGGCCAAGCCGGCGGCGCCAAAAGCGCTGCCGGGGGCGGAAACCAAGCCGCCTGAACTGAAGGCGCCGAAGAAGTAGTGTGACGCGCAGTTAATGAACGACACCCAACTCCTGCGCTACTCCCGCCACATCCTGCTCGACGACATCGGCATCGATGGCCAGCAGCGCCTGCTCGACGCACACGCCCTGGTCATCGGCGCCGGCGGCCTCGGTTCTCCCGCGGCTCTCTATTTGGCGTCCGGCGGCATCGGCCGCATCACCCTGGTCGACGACGACGTCGTCGACCTGACCAACCTGCAGCGCCAAGTCATGCACACCACCGCGCGCATCGGCCAGCCGAAAGCCGATTCCGGCCGCGCCGCCCTGTTGGCCATCAACCCCGACATCGAGGTCATCGCGCTGCGCGAACGCGCCGGCGGAGAACGCCTGCAACAACTGGTCCGCAGCGCCACCGTCGTGCTCGACTGCACCGACAACTTCGCCACCCGCCACGCCGTCAACCGCGCCTGCGTGGAGGAGGGCAAACCGCTGGTCTCCGGCGCCGTGATCCGCTTCGATGGCCAGCTCTCGGTCTTCGACACGCGCACCTCAAGCGCCCCCTGCTACGCCTGCCTGTTCCCCGAAGACAGCCACTACGAGGACGCCGCCTGCAGCAGCATGGGTGTGTTCGCGCCGCTGGTGGGCGTGGTCGGCGCCATGCAGGCGGCCGAGGCGATGAAGCTGGTGGCCGGCATCGGCCAGCCGCTGGCAGGGCGCCTGCTGCTGCTCGACGGGCGCGCCATGGAGTGGACCGATATTAAGGTAGCCCGCAATCCATCCTGCCCGGTCTGCGCGGCCCGCCATTCGGCGTAGAATCGGCCACACAATTAAGAAAGGCGGCGCACGGAAAGCTGGCATACAATTGCTAACCCGCAGCGGGCGAGTCCTGCTGACATCGGCTAACCTGTTTCGCTTCAACCGACTTATTGCAAAGATTATCTATGCACATTGATTCGCAACGTAAGCAGCGCCGCGCACGCGGTTTCACCCTGGTCGAGATCATGGTCGTGGTGGTCATCATCGGCATCCTCGGCGCCCTGGTCGTGCCGAAGCTGCTGGGCCGCACCGGCGAGTCGCGCGTGACCGCCGCCAAGGTCGACATCGCCACCATGATGCAGGCCCTCAAGCTCTACAAGCTCGACAACCAGCGCTACCCGAGCACCGAGCAGGGCCTGGTTGCCCTGGTCACCAAGCCGACCTCCGGCCCGGCCGCGAACGGCTGGAAATCCGGCGGCTATCTCGAAAAGCTGCCAAAAGACCCATGGGGTAATGGCTACCAGTACCTGTCGCCAGGCATTCACGGCGAAGTGGACATCTTCTCGCTGGGCGCCGATGGCCAGCCCGGCGGTACCGGCGAGGATGCCGACGTCGGTTCCTGGGAATAAGGTTTTTTATGCGGGCCCATGGCGCCCTGCGCAGGGCAGCCGGCTTCACCCTGGTGGAGCTGTTGGTCGTGATGGTCATCATCGGCATCACGCTGGGACTCGCTTCGCTCAACGCCATCCCGTCGCCGCGCCAGAACCTGCAGCAGGAAGCCCAGCGCATCGCCTTGCTGCTGCAGCTGGCGCGTGACGAAGCCATCGTGCGCAACCGCCAGGTGGCCTTTGAGGCCAATCCCGAACGCTACCGCTTCATCGTGCGCACCGACACCGGCTGGGAGCCGGTCACGCGCGACGATCTGCTGCGCGAACGGATCTTCAAGAGCGGCCCGCTGCGCCTCGTGCTCGAACCCAATTCCGGCGCCAACCCGAACGCCCTGCGCATCGTTTTCGGCCGCGAGCCGGTCGACAAGCCCTTCGTGCTGACCCTGGCCGCCGGCGACGATGCGGTCGCGATCCGTGCCGACGGCGTCGGCCACTTTACGGTGGAGTGAAGCGTCCCATGACCATGCCCCTGCGCCGTCCGTCCGCCGCACCTGGCTTCACCCTGCTCGAAGTGCTGGTGGCGCTGGTCATCGTCGGCACCGCCCTCGGCGCCGGCCTGCGCGCAGTCGGCAGCCTGACTTCGAACAGCGCCGGCCTGCGCTCGTCGATGATGGCGACCTGGTCGGCCGAAAACCGGCTGGTGCAGATCCGCCTGGGCCGCGAATTTCCTCCCGTGGGCAAACGCAATTTTCCCTGTGCCCAGGGCGACCTCCAGCTCATTTGCGAAGAAGAAGTCATCACCAGCCCGAACCCGCAATTGCGCCGGATCGAAGTATCGGTGTTCGACGCCGAACGTCCCGAGCGCCGCATCGTCAAACTGATACAGCTCGTCCTGAGGCCTTCCCGCACATGACTCCAGCTATTCGTTCGGCCACGCGGCGGCGCCGCGCCGGCTTTACCCTTGTCGAGCTGCTGGTGGCGATCAGCATCCTCGCCATCCTGGCCGTGCTCGGCTGGCGCGGGTTGGACGGCATCGTGCGCGCCCGCATCGCGCTCACCGAGAACATGGAAGTCACGCGCGGCATGCAGCTGGCGTTCGCGCAGATGCAGAGCGACGGCGAACACCTGGCCGAACGCGCCATCGTCGGCCGCCGCCCCAACTTGCAATGGGAAGACAACCGGCTCACGCTGGTGCGCAAGGTCTACAACGAGAACGAGCCCTCGCAGCTGGCCGTGGTGTCCTACCGCATCGTCAACGGCGCCCTGGTGCGGCGCGAATCGCGCGGCACGCGCGACCTGTCCCAGCTCGACGCGCTGTGGCAGGCCGCCGCCAGCGATGCGCCTTCCGAATCGGCGCCGCCGGTCACGCTGCAGACCGGCCTGGCCGCGATGCAGGTCCAGTCCTGGCAGAACAATGCCTGGCACAAGGAGCCGGTGCCGGTGACCGAAGGCGCCCAGCTCGAGGACGCGCGCGGCATCCAGGTCGCGCTCACTTCGCAGGGGCTGGCCGGGCCGATGGTCAAGTACTTCCTGCTCGGGGGCACCTGATGGCGCGCCCGATGCCTCCTTCGCTGCGCCAGCGCGGCGTCGCCGTGGTCACCGCCTTGCTGCTGACCACGCTGGCCATCTCGATCGTCGCCAGCCTGTTCTGGCAGCAGCAGGTGCAAGTGCGCTCGATGGAAAACCAGCGCCTGCAACTGCAGACCCAGTGGATCCTGCGCGGCGCGCTCGACTGGGCCAGCCTGGTGCTGCGCCAGGACAGCTATACCTCCACCTACACCTCGCTCGACCAGGTCTGGGCCACGCCGCTGGCCGAAACCCGGCTCGACCAGTACATCGAACGCGAACGGGTCGAAGGAGAGAGCTTCGATGCCTCGCTGTCGGGTAATATCGTTGATGCCACGTCGCGTTACAATCTGGCCAACCTGGCGCAGAACCGGCAGCGCGTGAAGGCGCAGGAAGATATTTTCAAGCGGCTGCTGACGCAATTGCGCCTGGATGCGCGGCTGGCCGAGCGTATCGGGATTTTTGTTGCACAGGGGCAGCAGGTGCCAATGCAAGACCAGCCGCCGCCAACGCCGGAGACGGGCACGCCGCTGGTGGTGCCGCCGGCCAGCGGCGTGCCGATCCCGGTGCTGCAGGTGGACGACCTGCTCGCGGTGCAGGGCGTCACGCCGGAAGTGCTGGCAACGCTGCGGCCCTATCTGATCGTGCTGCCGTCGGCGCCGACGTCGCTGAACGTGAATACGGTGCCTGCCGAGCTGCTGGCGGCGCTGGTGCCGAACATGTCGCTATCCGAGGCCAACAGGCTGGTCGAGGGCCGCAAGCGACTACCCTGGAACCAGCTGGCGCTGTTCAAGTCGCAGGTCAAGCTCGCGGAGGACTTGCCGGACGAGCTTGCCAGCGTAAAAAGTAACTGGTTCCTGGTGCAGAGCCGGATCCGCCTGGATCGCGCCGCCCTGAACGCCGAGTCGCTCATCGAGCGCAAAGAAGGCGTGATCGGCGGCGGCGGCACCAATGTAATCTGGACCCGCCAAAACTAGAAGAAAGCGAGACAGTTTGACTACACTTTATATCCGGCACCCGGCGCGGGCCGCAGGCGAGGGCGCACTGTGCCGCTTCGCCCTGGTATCCGACACCGGCGCCATCGAGCAGCAGGGCGAAGGCGCGCTGCACAACCTGGGCGACGTGATCGCGGCCTGCCGCCGCGTCGTGCTGTTGCTGGCCGGCGCCGACGTCACCATGCTCGCGGTCCAGGCCCCACCCCTGAGCGCCGCACGCCTGCGCGCGGCGCTGCCGGGCCTGGTCGAAGAACAGATCCTGGGCGATCCGCTCGACTGCGTGCTGGTCGCCGGTCCTGCCTTGCCCGACGGCCGCCGCGCGGTCGGCGTGGTCCACCGCAGCTGGCTCGAGCAGATGGTGAAAGCCCTGCTCGGCATGGGCGCGCGCGCCGTCGCCGCCATCCCGTCGCAGCTGTGCCTGCCGTTGCTGCCGGGCAGCGTCAGTGCTGCCATCGGCCATGGCGAATTGCTGCTGCGCCAGGGCCAGTACGAAGGCATCGGACTGGAGCTCGACGGCAACCCTCAAATGGCGCTACAGACGGCGCGCGCACTGTCGGGCGACGCGCCGATGGTGTTGTACGTGCCGCCTGAGCAGCTGGGGGAATACCAGGCGCTGCTGCTCGAGGCCGGTCCTGGCGTCACGCTGGAGGCCGATGCGTGGGAGCACTGGATCGCCGGATCAAAAACCTCGACCCTCGATCTGGTGCCGGGCCTGGGCACCGCCGGCGTCGCCCAGCGCGACTGGAGCCGCTGGCGCTGGCCGATCCGCCTGGCGCTGGCCGCGGTCGTGGTCAATATCATCGGGGTCAACATCGAATGGCTGCGCCTGAAGCGCGAAGCCGATGCGGTGCGCCAGGAAATGGCCCAGACCTTCCGCAGCGCCTATCCGAACCAGCCGGTCATCGATCCGGTGGCGCAGATGCGCCAGAACATTGCACGCGCCAAGCTGGCCGGTGGCCAGATCGGCCCCGACGAGTTCGGCTGGATCGCGGGCGTGTTCGGCGAAGCGGTACGCGGTCTTGGTCGCCCGCCCGGCATTGCGTCAATGGAGTTCCGGGAACGCGCGCTGACCGTGCGCGTCAAACCCGAAACGGTTGATCCTGCCTCAAGTGGGCAGTTGCGCGCAGCGCTCGGGGCGCGCAATATGACTCTGGAAGAGACCGCACCCGCAACCTGGGTGATCCGCAGTACGGCACCGGTTACAGGAGGTCCGCAATGAAGGCTGCAGCAAACATCGGCGCCAAATTTGGCGCCGTGCGCGAACGCGCGCTGACCTACTGGCTGGCCCGCACCGAACAAGAGCGCAAGTTCCTGGCGATCGGCGCCGCCGTCGTCCTGGTCGCGCTGGTCTATGCGCTGCTGCTGGCCCCGGCCATCGAAGGGCGCGACACCCTGCGCCGCTCGCTGCCGGCGCTGCGCCAGCAGGCCGCCCAGCTGCAGACCCTGGCCGCCGAAGCCTCCACCGTGGCCGCCAACCCGGCGCCGCCCGCGCCACCCATGACGCGCGAAGCCCTGCTCGCCAGCATGGGCCAGCGCGGCCTCACGGCCGGCTCCATCACCATGACCGGCGAATATGCCAAGGTCCAGTTCAATGGCGTGTCCTTCGCCAACCTGGTGTCCTGGTTGGATGCCCAGCGGCGCGAGAACCGGGTGCAGGTGCAGGATGGCGCCTTCACGGCCCTGGCTGCCGTGGGGCAGGTCGATGCCACGCTGACGCTACGCCAGAACAATGGCGCAGCCCAATGAAGCGTTTCTTCCTGTGGCTGGTGCCGACGGCGCTGGCCGTGCTGGTCACGGTGCTCGCCTTCCTCCCCGCCTCGTGGCTGGGGCCGGTCGTCGAACAGCAGACCGGCGGCCGTTTGACTCTGGGAGATGCGCAAGGTACGCTCTGGAACGGCTCGGCTTTCGTGGGCGGGGCGCCGGGCCAGGGCGGGGCGGTTACGCCGCTGCTGCCGGGACGCTTTGCCTGGACCCTGTCGCCGCTGGTGCTGTTCGGCCAGGTCAGCATGACACTGGAAAACCCGCAGGCGCTGGTGCGCCCGGTACGCATCGAAGGCAGCTGGTCGCAATGGCAGGTGAGCAGCGGTGAATTGCTGCTGCCGGCCGAAGGCCTGGCCGGGCTCGGGGCGCCGCTCAATACGCTGGCGCTCTCCGGCACCATCCGGCTGGTATGGAATACGCTCGACCTGCTGCGCCAGGGCAATGCGGTGGCGATCCAGGGCCGCACCGTGCTGACCCTGTCGGACATGGGCTCGCGCATGTCGTCGGTCAAGCCGCTGGGCAGCTATGAAATGGCATTCAACTGGCGCGGCAATGCAGCCGACCTGAATTTGCGTACCGTGCGCGGTGCGCTTTTACTGTCGGGCTCCGGTATGCTGCAAAACGGCCGCCTGCGCTTTTCCGGCCAGGCCTCGGCCGCCGAAGGATACGAAGCGACGCTGGGCAATATGCTCAACCTGCTGGGCCAGCGTCGTATGGTGAACGGTAAAAATATAATCGCACTCGAGTTCAGATAATGAAAACAACTATCCGCACCACCTTCCGTTTCCCTGCGCTGCGCCGCCTGGCAGCCGGCGCCATGTTGTGCTGCGCCTCGGCTGCCGTGCTGCCGCCGGCGCCGGCCTGGGCACAGGAGAGTGCGAACGCCGCGGCGCTGAGCTTCGTCAACGCCGACATCGAATCGGTGATCAAGGCCATCGGCCACTACACCGGCATGACCTTCATCATCGACCCGCGCGTGAAGGGCACGATCACCCTGGTGTCGGAAAAATCGCTCAGTAAAACCCAGGCCTTCGGCCTGCTGACCTCGACGCTGCGCCTGCAGGGCTTTGCCGTGGTCACCAGCGGCGACGGCTATGCCAAGGTGGTGCCTGAAGCCGAAGCCAAGGCCCAGTCCTCGCCGACCCAGGTCGGCGGCGTGCGCGCCAGCAAGGCAACCGGCGACCAGATCGCGACCCAGGTGTTCTACCTGTCGTACGAGTCGGCCGCCAACCTGACCGCCGTGCTGCGCCCGCTGATTTCGCCCAACAATTCCATCATGGCGAACCCGGGCAACAACACCCTGGTCATCACCGACTACGCCGACAACCTGCGTCGCCTGGCCAAGATCATCGGCGCGCTCGACACCCCGGTGGCGGCCGACCTCGACGTCATCCCGATCCGCAATGCGATTGCCAGCGACATCGCCGCGCTCGTCACCCGCCTGATGGAACCGGCGGCCGGCGGCGATTCGGGGCGCGTAAGCGTGCTGGCCGATCCGCGCACCAATTCGGTGGTGGTGCGTGCGCCTTCGCAGGCGCGCGCCAACCTGGCCAAGGCCCTGATCGCCCGCCTCGATGCGCAAACCTCGTCGCAAGGCAACATCCACGTCGTCTACCTGAAGAACGCCGAAGCCAGCCGCGTCGCGCAGACCCTGCGCGCCGTCGTGTCGCAGGATACCTCGGCCTTGCCGCAGCAACAGCAGGGCACATCGGGCGGCTCGATCCAGGCCGGCAGCACCACCGGCGGCCAGGGCGGACAGGGCGGCCTCGGCGGCCAGCAGGGCCAGCAGAGCAGCGCCGGCATGGGCGGCAGCGGCAACAGCTTCGGCCAGCAGGGCCAGCAGACCGCGGGCGGCGCCGGCGGGGCCCAGGGCTCGGGCTTCATCCAGGCCGATGTCTCGACCAACAGCCTGATCATCACCGCGCCGGACGCGATCTACCGCAACCTGCGCAGCGTGATCGACATGCTCGACGTGCGCCGCGCCCAGGTCTACATCGAGGCGCTGGTGGTCGAGGTCACCTCCAACAAGGCCTCCGAATTCGGCGTGCAGTGGGTCGGCGCCAGCGGCGACTCCGACAGCAAATACCGCATCGGCGGCCTGCAGTCCTTCGCCACCAACGGCAACAGCAACATCGTCAACCTGGCCGCGGCCGCCACCACCGGCCTGTCCGGCGACTCGATCCCGAGCCTGCCGGGCGGCCTGTCGATCGGCCTGTTCCGCCAGGTGGCCGGCAACCTCGGCCTGGGCGCGGTGGCGCGCTTCCTCGAGAACGACGGCAATGCCAACATCCTGTCGACGCCGAACATGATCACGCTCGACAACGAACTGGCGACCATCAAGGTCGGCCAGAACGTGCCGATCATCACCGGCTCGTTCACCACCGGCACCAGCGGCAGCTCGAATCCCTTCCAGACCATCGACCGCAAGGACGTCGGCCTGCTGCTCAAGGTGCGCCCGCAGATCTCGGAAGGGGGTACCATCAAGATGGCGATCTACCACGAGAATTCGAGCGTCGACACGTCCACCCGCACCCTGGCCTCGGGCGTGACCACCAACGTGCGTGCGATCGAAACCAATGTGCTGGCCGACGATGGCCAGATCGTCGTGCTCGGCGGCCTCATCGAAGACACCGAGGGCGATGGCGAAGAGAAAGTGCGCGGGCTGGGCGACATCCCGATCCTGGGCAATTTGTTCAAGTACCGCAGCCGCAACCGGACCAAGACCAACCTGATGGTGTTCCTGCGTCCTGTGGTGGTGCGCAGCAAGGAAGCCTCGGCTTCCCTGGCAATGGACCGTTACGAATACATGCGCGGCGTCGGCGCCGCCGGCCAGACGCAACAGGAATCGGTCCTGATGCGCGACCTCGGCGCGCCGCTGCTGCCGCCGCTGACCAATGGCCAGCCGCCGACCGGCGGCGCGATGGCGACCACGCCGGTGCAGACCGCCCCGGCGGTGGGTAGCGCGCCGGGTGCGGCCAGCGGCCAGCCGGTTCCGCAGGGCCAGCAGGCACAGCCGCAGCAACAGCAGCGTCCTGGCTCGCAGTTCCGTCCGGTCACGCCATCGAACCAGAAATAAAGCGACCATGAACAATCTGTTGCCTTACGCCTTTGCCCGTGACCACGGCGTGCTGGCGCGCAGCGGCGACGACGCAGGCCAGGCCATCGAAGTGCTGGTCTCCGGCGCCACCGCCCCCGCCGCCATTGCGGAGGTCTCGCGCCGCTTTGGGCGCATCGCCCTGCGCCGCCTCGACCGCGACGAGCTCGACGACGCCATCGCCAAGGCCTATGCCGGCGCCGGCGGCGACGCCTCGCAGGTGGCGGACGAGTTCGATGCCGACCTCGACCTCACCAAACTGCTGCAGGACGTTCCCGCCATCGAAGACCTGCTCGAATCCTCCGACGACGCGCCCGTGATCCGCATGATCAATGCGCTGCTCACCCAGTCGCTGCGCGAAGGCGCGTCCGACATCCACATCGAGCCCTTCGAGCAGACCTCGGTCGTGCGCTTTCGCGTCGACGGTGCGCTGCGCGACATCGTGCGCCCGAAGAAAGCCATCCACGCCTCGCTCATTTCGCGTATCAAGATCATGTCGCAGCTCGACATCGCCGAGAAGCGCCTGCCGCAGGACGGCCGCATCACGCTGCGCATCGGCGGTAAACCGGTCGACGTGCGCGTCTCGACCCTGCCGACCGGCCACGGCGAGCGCGCCGTGCTGCGTCTGCTGGATAAAGAAGCCGGGCGCCTCGATTTAAGCCACCTCGGCATGGCGCCGGACATGCTGCCGCAGTTCGACCGCCTGATCAACCAGCCGCACGGCATCGTGCTGGTCACCGGCCCGACCGGTTCGGGCAAGACCACCACGCTGTACGCCGCGCTGTCGCGCCTGAACGCCGCGACCACCAACATCATGACGGTGGAAGACCCGATCGAGTACGACCTAAACGGCGTCGGCCAGACCCAGGTCAATGCCCGCATCGACATGACCTTCGCCAAGGCGCTGCGCGCGATCCTGCGCCAGGACCCGGACGTGATCATGATCGGCGAGATCCGCGACCTGGAAACCGCCCAGATCGCGGTGCAGGCTTCGCTCACCGGCCACCTGGTGCTGGCGACCCTGCACACGAACGATGCCGCCTCGGCAGTCACCCGCCTGCTGGACATGGGCATCGAACCCTTCCTGCTGTCCTCGTCCCTGCTCGGCGTGATGGCCCAGCGCCTGGTGCGCAAACTCTGCTCGCAGTGCAAGGTGCAGGATGCGACCGGCTGGCATGCGGTCGGGTGCGAGCGCTGCGGCCACACCGGCTACCACGGCCGGGTCGGCGTCTACGAGCTGCTGGAGACCACCGAAGAAATCCGCGCACAGATCCACAACCAGGCTTCCGAAGCCGACATCCGCGCCGCCGCCCAGAAGACCGGCATGAAGATGATGCGCGAGGATGGCGAGCGCTGGCTGGCGGACGGCACCACGACACGCGCCGAGCTGGTGCGCGTGACCAAGGACTGACGGATGCCCGCCTTCCGCTACGAGGCCGTCGATGCCGCCGGCAGCACCCGCAAGGGCGTGGTCAACGCCGACAACCCGCGCTCGGCGCGCTCTGACCTGCGCACGCAAGGCCTCACACCCCTGAGCGTCGAGCAGATCGCCGCCCAGCTCGACGATGCCGGCGTGGCCAAGTCGCGCGGCTTCGGCGAGCGCCTGTCGCAGGTCGAGCTGGCGCTGTTCACGCGCCAGCTGGCCAGCCTGCTCGAAGCCGGCCTGCCGCTGGAACAGGCGTTTACCGCCCTGCTGGAGCAGGCCGAGCGTCCGTATGTGCGCGACCTGATCGCCTCGATCCGCTCCGAAGTCATCGGCGGCTCGGCCTTCTCCAGCGCACTGTCGCGCCACCCGCGCGACTTCGCCGAAATCTACCGCGCGCTGGTGTCGTCGGGCGAGCAGATCGGCCAGCTCTCGCGCGTGCTCTCGCGCCTGGCCGACTACATCGAGCGCCGCAACGCGCTGGTGCAGAAGGTGCGCCTGGCCTTCACCTATCCGGCCATCGTCACCGTGGTGGCCTTTGCCATCGTCATCTTCCTGCTCACCTATGTGGTGCCGCAGATCGTTTCGGTGTTCGCCAACACCAAGCAAAAGCTGCCGCTTCTCACCACGATGATGCTGGCGGTGTCGGACTTCGTGCGCGACTATGGCATCTATGTCGGCATCCTGCTGGTGGGCGCGTTCTGGATGTGGCGGCGCGCGCTGCGCAACCCCGACCTGAAGCGCCGCTGGCATACCTGGCTGCTCACCGCGCCCGTCTATGGCAAGTTCGAGCGCAGCCTGAACACCGCGCGTTTTGCCAGCACCCTGGCGATCACCACCGGCTCGGGCGTGCCGATCCTGCGCGCGCTGGAAACCAGCCGCGACACGCTCTCGAACGTGGCGATGGCCGAACTGGTCGAGCAGGCGACGGCCAGCGTGCGCGAAGGCGTGAGCCTGGCGCGCGCCCTGTCGGCCCAGAAGCTGTTCCCGCCGATGCTGGTGCACATGATCCGCGCCGGCGAAATCACCGGCGAGCTGCCGGCCATGCTCGAGCGCGCGGCCAATTCGCAGCAGGCCGACCTCGAGCGCCGCACCCTGACCATTGCCGGCCTGCTGGAGCCGGTGCTGATCCTGGCGATGGGCCTGGTGGTGCTGCTGATCGTGCTGGCGGTGCTGATGCCGATCATCGAAATCAATCAATTGGTCCAATAGGCTGAGCCGGAAAAACAAGCAAGGAACCTGATGAACAAGCGTTTGCCCTTACTCTTTACCCTGCTCGCGCTGATCCTGCTGGCGGTGTCGATCGCCTACTGGTTCCTGCAGCTGTACAAGCCTGCACAGCGCCCGCTGGCCCCGCCACCTGTGGTGGCCCAGGCCGAGCCGAGCCCGGACGCGGCCGCCACCCTGTTTGGCGGCCAGCCGACCGTGGTGGCCGTGTCCAGCTACCAGCTGACCGGCGTCGTCTCGGCCGGGCGCGACAGCGCCGTGATCCTGGTGGCCGAGGGCTCGCCGCCGAAAGCCGTGCGCATCGGCCGCGAAATCGTACCGGGCGTGACGGTGGCGGAAGTGCATCCGCGCTATGTGATGCTGTCCGAAGGCGGCATCATGAAGCGCGTCGAGCTGGCCCAGGCCGCCGGCGCCTCGCAAGGCGGCGGCGCCATCATGCCGCCCCCGCAGCAGCCGGTGGCGGTGGCGCCGCCCCCGGGCGTCGAGCCGCAAACCTCGCCGGGCGCCGTGTCCGCGCCGCCGGGCATGGCAGCCGGAGCGCCGGTCGGCCGCGGCGCCGGTCCACCGCTGCCCGACACCCCCGCGCCACCCGATCCTGCCGACTCGGCCAACGCCACTCCCGATGCCCCGCCCCAGGGCGCGCAGCAGCCGCCGCCACCGAACCAGGTGCAGATGCCGCCGCCGACCCGCTCGGTCAACAGCCCGGTGGGACAGCCCTCGCAGGTGCAGTAAATGCCAACGCCGCAGGCAATGGCTGAACAGCTTACCCGCGCCGCAGCGCTGTAAAGGCCGCGAATTCCCAGGACCTGAAACCCAGCAGCAGCGTGAACCCCTCGCGCTCGCCAGGCGGCAGGCGCCGGTCGTTGCGATGCAGGCGCGCCAGTTCCCCGGCCAGCTGTTCGATCTTCTGCCCCAGCTCCTGGGCGCTCGCCGCCGACAGCCGCGCCGGCAGGCACATCAGGGCTTCGCCGGGCCGGTCGAACCTGCCCGCGAAATAATCTTCCACCACATGCTCGCGGAAATAACGCTGCACCGGCCCGTCCGGCAGCCAACGGAAGGCGTTCGAGACGCGCAGGCTGTAGCGGTTCAGGGGTTTCAGTTCGATCAGCCCGAGGCGGTCGAGCTGGGTCAGCAGCGTGATGCATTCCGGCTCGGTCAGGCGGTAGGTTTCGATCACCTGTTCCAGGCTCCAGTGCCCGAGGCAGCAGATCGCCATGAGCAGCAGGCGCGGGTTGGCCACCAGCGAGGTCTCCTGCGGCAGGGTGAGGGCGTCCGCCTGCGACCGCGCATCGGCCGCGCGCCGCAGCACGTCTTCCAGCGCGATGCCGGTCACCTGGCAGATCTGCGCCAGCCGCGACAAGGCCATGTCCTTCTGCCCGAACAGGCGCTTGACGCTCGATTCGCTCACGCCGATGCGGGTGGCCAGTTCCTTGTACGTGATGCTGGCCGCGCGCAGTTCCGCGCGCAGCACGTCGAGTACCAGCTCGGGTGAACTCATGGCTGTCCTGTAATGGATGGGTGACGGCTGACTGTAACCGCGAATTGTGCGCCAGGCAATACCGTAAGGTAGTCAGATTCCGCCCACGCGTCGCAGGGTCATCCCGCCCGCACCCTGCAACAGCAAAAAACAAAACCGGAGACATAAAAAAGGCGGGCACGCATGCGCGGCCCGCCAAGGGGAATCAGTCAGCAGGGAGGATGCGGGTCAGTCGTCGTCCGCCACCAGCTTGGCCTGCTTGAGCGCGCGCTTGGCCTGCTGGCGCTCGCTCGACAGGGGCTTGGCGTGCGCACCGGCCGACCTGGCCTTGGCCAGCGCCGCGATCGGGTTGCGCGGCTTGAGTGCTTGTTGGGAAGGCTCGATCCGCAGCCGCATCTTCTGCCGCGTCGCCAATGCCTTGTTTGCCATCGCCGTCTCCTCTCCTGAAATTACAGCACGTAGCGCGACAGGTCCTCGTTCACCGCGAGCTTGTCGAGCCGGTCGTTGACATAGGCCGCGTCGATCGTCACCAGCTGCGCCTGTTCGGCGCCGGCACTGAACGAGACTTCCTCGAGCAGCTTTTCCATCACCGTGTACAGGCGGCGCGCGCCGATGTTCTCGGTGCGTTCGTTGACCGAGAACGCGATCTCGGCCAGGCGGTGGATGCCCTCGCTCGTGAAGTCGACCGTCACGCCTTCGGTGGCCAGCAGCGCCTCGTACTGCTTGGTCAGGCTGGCATCGGTCGAGGTCAGGATGCTCTTGAAGTCTTCGATCGACAGCGATTCGAGTTCGACCCGGATCGGGAAGCGGCCCTGCAGTTCCGGGATCAGGTCGGACGGCTTGGCCAGGTGGAAGGCGCCCGAGGCGATGAACAGGATGTGGTCGGTCTTGATCATGCCGTACTTGGTGTTCACCGTGGTGCCCTCGACCAGCGGCAGCAGGTCGCGCTGCACGCCGGCGCGCGAGACGTCGGCGCCGCCGTGTTCGGAACGAGTGGCGATCTTGTCGATCTCGTCGAGGAAGACGATGCCGTTCTGCTCGACATTGGCGATCGCCTTCTGCTTGAGCTCATCCTCGTTGACCAGCTTGGCGGCTTCTTCATCCACCAGCAGCTTCATCGCATCCTTGATCTTCATCTTGCGCGGCTTCTTGCGGGCGCTGCCCACGCCCGCGAACATCGACTTGATCTGCTCGGTCATTTCTTCCATGCCCGGCGGCGCCATGATTTCCATCTGCGGCGCCACCTCGGCCACGTCGATCTCGATCTCGCGGTCGTCGAGCGAGCCTTCGCGCAGGCGCTTGCGGAAGGTCTGGCGGGTGGTGTCGCCTTCCTTGCCGTCGGTGCCCGGGGCAGGCGTGTTGAAACCGAAGTCGCGCGCCGGCGGCACCAGGATGTCGATCACGCGGTCTTCGGCGGCGTCTTCGGCGCGCTGGCGCACCTTCTTCTGCTCGCTGGCGCGGGTCTGCTTGACGCCGATGTCGATCAGGTCGCGGATGATGGTGTCGACGTCGCGGCCGACATAGCCGACCTCGGTGAACTTGGTGGCCTCGATCTTGATGAAGGGCGCGTCGGCCAGCTTGGCCAGGCGGCGCGCGATCTCGGTCTTGCCCACGCCGGTCGGGCCGATCATGAGGATGTTCTTCGGCGTGATCTCGTGGCGCAGCGGCTCGGCCACCTGCTGGCGGCGCCAGCGGTTACGCAGCGCGATCGCGACCGCGCGCTTGGCCTTGCCCTGGCCGACCACGTGCTTGTCCAGTTCCGAGACGATCTCGGGTGGCGTCATGTTCATGATGGGGGACTGGTTCATTCCAGGGTCTCGATGATGTGGGACATGTTGGTGTAGATGCACAGCTCACCGGCAATGGTCAGCGCTTTCTTCACGACCTCGCCCGGCGGCATGTCGGTATTCTCGAACAAGGCTTTGGCGGCGGACTGGGCGTACACGCCGCCCGAACCGATCGCGCCGAGGCCGTCTTCGGGCTCGAGCACGTCGCCATTGCCGGTAATGATCAGGGTGACTTCGCGGTCGGCCACCAGCAGCATTGCTTCCAACTTGCTCAGCATGCGGTCAGTGCGCCAGTCCTTGGCCAGTTCGACCGAGGCGCGCAGCAGGTTGCCCTGGTGCTTTTCCAGCTTGCCTTCGAAGCGGTCGAGCAGGGTGAAGGCGTCGGCGGTGGCGCCGGCGAAGCCACACAAGACCTTGCCCTGATAGAGCGTACGCACCTTGCGCGCCGAGCCCTTCATGACGACGCTGCCCAGCGTGACCTGGCCATCGCCGCCGAGCGCGACCTGGCTGCCGCGCCGTACGCTGACGATGGTGGTGCCGTGAAATTGTTCCATTTTTAGCCTCGTGGTTGTCTAGCATCCCGCAGATGGGGTGGCTGCATAAAATTGCAAGACAATCGCCGTCCAAAAACTGTCGGGCAGGAAAAACGGTGCGGTAAAAATTGCTCAGTAGCGGTGCGGATACAGCCGGATACCACCGCTGTCGCCATAGCCGAGCAGGCGCAGCAGGGCAGCCGCCAGGTGGTTCAGTTCGCGCAGTTCGACGCGGCGGCCTTGCACGGTGTGGGGGCGCAGGCGGCCCTGCAGCGCGGTTGCGCAGGCGTAATCCATGCGCGCCAGCCGCGAGCAGTCCAGCACCAGCAGCTCGCGCCCCTCGGCATAGGCGTCGATCGCCTCGAACAGGGGCGCGCAATTGCCGGCGGCGAGCGGCGGCAGCAGGAAGCGGTCGCCGGCCGCCGGCGCCGGGGCGGCGGTGGTCACGTGTTGCGGCGTCTCAAAGGAGGGCGGCGACACCTCGAAGGTGACGCAATAATCCATCGCCGATTCCTCGAAATCCTTTTCGCGCCCCAGAAGCAGGAGCAGCTCGAGCAGCAGCAGCCAGGGTGCTTCGCCCGCGCTGCGCTCGCCGACGGCCAGCATCGGACGCAGCACCGCCAGCAGGGTGTCGGCGCCGGCCAGCACCAGCTCGCGTCCATTCCGGCGCAGCGTTTGCAGGGCCGCCAGCAGCAGGGCGCAGCCTTCGGCATCGCTGCTGCGCACGGCGCCGACGTCGATGCGCACCAGCGGCGAGTTCGACGCGAGCAGGCGTTGCAGGCGCGGGTCGATGCTGCCGTCGAGCACGGGGCCGAAGGATTCCGAGGCGGCGATGCCCGCCACCTGGGCCGGGATGGAGGCCGGCGTCAAGGGCTGCCAGGCCGGAGGCGAGGTCTCGAAATGGCTGGCGTAGTCGATGGCGATGCTCTCGAACTCGGCTTCGCGCCCGGTCGCCTGGTAGAGGTCGAACAGCATCCACCAGGGCAGGCGTTCGGTTTGCCCGAAGCCTTCCAGGCTCTCGCGCAGCACTTGTTCGGCGAGCGCAGCCTGGCCGTTGGCATACAGGATGGCGCTTTCCTCGACGGCGGGCGCGCTGGCCGGCAGGGCCGCGGCCTCGGGCGCCTCGTCGGCCGTGGCCGGCTCCGGCGTGTCGGGGGAAGCGGCGGCCGGACGGCGCACGGCGCTGCCCCAGGCCGGCTCGTCATTGAAGATGTCGGAGGCCATCGCCAGCTCGATCTCGTCGATCTTGGCGGCGGTGGCGCGCGCGATCTCGCGCTGGCGTTCGCGCTCGGCTTCGCTGTGCAGGCGCGAGGGCTCGCCGGCACGCAGGCGCGTATCGGGTGTGGCAAGGAAGCCCTCGCCAGGCGCGTCGTTCTTTTTCTTCAGGAAGGAGAACAGGCCCATCGGATCGCCAGTGGTTAAATGAACAAGTCCAGAACGTGCATGACGGTAGCACGGCTGCGCCCGGCGTGTGCTGTGCGCACGCTGCGTTGGACCCTACGCACGCTAGTGTATCCGATGGGAAATGTAAATGAAGCACCCGAGACCCGGGTCACATAAAAGAAAAAAGCATGCGCCTTGCGGAGCATGCTTTTTCGGTAGGGAAGGGGCGGATCAGTCGCCGTAGAGCTTTTGCTTGAGTTCGCGGCGCTGCTGGGCTTCCAGCGACAGCGTCGCGGTCGGGCGGGCGATCAGGCGCGGGATGCCGATCGGTTCGCCGGTTTCTTCGCACCAGCCGTATTCGCCCGAGTCGATCGATTGCAGCGACTGCTGGACCTTCTTGAGCAGCTTGCGCTCGCGGTCGCGGGTACGCAGTTCGAGTGCGTGCTCTTCTTCGATGGTCGCACGGTCGGCCGGGTCGGGGACCAGGACGGTTTCGCGCAGGTGCTCGGTGGTTTCTCCGGCGTTTTTCAGCAGTTCCTTTTCCAGCTCCTGGAGCCGGTTGCGGAAGAACGCCAGCTGGGCCGGATTCATGTAGTCGTCGTCGCCCATCGCCCGAATTTCATCTTCCGTCAGAAGGCGTTCTTCGAGCTGCGCGGCGGTATTCGGTTTCGTTGTTTTAGTCATGATGCCTTCGATACGACAGAGGTTTTCATTTTAGCAGCAAACTCAGCATTAACACCTTGCAACACGGTGACCGTGAGGCTGCTGCCCGGACGGCGACCGCCGTCCTTCGCTGCCTGTCCCGACCCTGAAATAGTGAGGATGGGACGGATGCCCGGCCTGCCAGACATCGTCGTGGCAGGTCGCCAGGCGGGCCCGGGCCTGCCCGCAAAACTGATGTAGTTTATACCAAACACTGTTCGAGTCCGCGGATAAATACGTCTTTTGGTAAATTTTTACCAATAAATACCATTTTGCTGCAACGGGTTTCATCCTCGCCCCACTTTGCGCCGAGGTCACTGCCCATGATTTGATGCACGCCTTGGAAAACCACCTTGCGCTCGGCGCCGGCCATCGACAGCACGCCCTTGTAGCGCAGCATTTGCGGGCCGAAGACCTGCACCATGCTGCCCAAGAATTGATCAAGGCGCTCCGGGTCGAAGGCGCGCTCGTTCTTGAACACGAAGGCGGCGATGTCGTCGGTATGGTGGCTGTGATGATGGTCTTGGGTCGCGCAGGCGTCGCTGTGGACGTGATCGTGGCCGCAGGCTTCGCCGTGCTCATGGTCGTGATCATGCGCGTCTTCCGTGCGCAGGAAGTCCGGATCCAGTTCGAGCTTGTCGTTCAGGTTGAAGCCGCGCAGGTCGAGCACGTCCGCAATCGGCGCACGGCCGAAGTCGCTCGTCGTGATCGGCGCGCGCGGGTTGATGCGGCGCAGGCGGGCTTTTAACGCATCGACCGCGGCGGCATCGACCAGGTCTGTTTTCGAGAGCAGGATCTTGTCGGCAAAACCGACCTGGCGCTGCGCTTCTTCGTGCTGGTCGAGCTGATCCATCGCATGGCGCGCGTCGACCACGGTGACCACGGCATCCAGCATGTAGTTAGCGCCCACTTCTTCGTCCACGAAGAAGGTCTGCGCCACCGGCCCCGGGTTGGCCAGGCCGGTGGTTTCGATTACCACGCGGTCGAAACTGATCTCGCCCGCGGCGCGTTTCTGCGCCAGATTGTTCAGCGCCACGATCAGGTCGCCGCGCACGGTGCAGCAGATGCAGCCATTGTTCATCTCGACGATCTGCTCGCCGGTGTCGCGCACCAGGATTTCGTTGTCGATGTTTTCCTGGCCGAATTCGTTTTCGATGACGGCGATGCGCAGGCCATGGTCCTCGTGCAGGATGCGGTTGAGGAGGGTGGTCTTGCCGGCGCCGAGGAAGCCGGTGAGGATGGTGCTGGGAATCGGTTCCATGTTTGCCACATATCTGGTTGGGCCCGCATCGGGGCCGAGAATCGGGCGATTATGCCGGATTTCGTGTCACATCACCATCAACCGTGCTGCGTCTTGACGCAGCTCATATCGAAACGCCGAAGCTGAACAGTTCGGTGAAGCTTATTTGCTTTTTGCACGCGGATGGGCGCGGTCGTACACGGCGGCCAGGTGCTGGAAGTCGAGCGAGGTATACACCTGGGTCGAGGTGATGCTGGCGTGCCCGAGCAGTTCTTGCACCGCGCGCAGGTCGCCCGATGATTGCAACAGGTGCGAGGCGAACGAATGGCGCAGTACGTGCGGATGGACGTTCACCGGCGTGCCGGCGCGCAGGGCATGCCCCTTCAGGCGGTTCTGCACCACGCGCGGCGTGATGCGGCTTGCGCGCGCGGACAGGAAGAGCGCGGCGCTGCCGTCGCGCGCGGCGGGACGCACCGCCAGCCAGGCCGCCAGCGCAGCACGCGCCTGGGCGCCGACCGGCACCCGCCGCATGCGGCGGCCCTTGCCGGTGACCACGACTTCGCCGGCCGCCAGGTCGAGCCAGCCGAGCGAGGCGGGCTCGCCGTTGCCGCCTTCCTGATAGACCATGTCGAGGCTGGCAAGTTCCGACACGCGCAGGCCGCTCGAATACAGCAGTTCGAACATGGCGCGGTCGCACAGTTCGGCCGGCTCGGGATGGCCGTGGGCGTTGGCTTCCATCAGTTGCACGGCATCGTCGACCGACAGTGCCTTGGGCAGGGTCTTCGGGCGGCGCGGCGCGCGCACGCCGTCGACCGGGTTGGCCGCCAGTGCAAGCTGGCGCGCCAGCCATTCATAAAAGCCGCGCCAGCCGGAGAGCTTGCGCGCGATCGAGCGCGCCGACTGGCCGCCGGCATGCAGTTTGGCGGCGAAGCGGCGGATGTCGTGGTGGGTCAGGCGCGGCCAGTCGTGGTGGCCGGCAAGGGTGGCGAGCTCGAGCAGGTCGCGCCGGTAGGCGGCGACCGTGTGCGGCGAGAGCTGGCGCTGGGTGGCCAGCTCGCCCAGGTAGCGGGCTGGCCAGTCGTTCGGCGACTGCTCTGGCGCCGCAGTCATGGCGTCAGGCGCGCAGCGGCGCCAGCGCGGTGCTGGCGGTAGCGGCGATGTGGGCCAGGAAATCGGTCGCCATGGTCGCGGTGAAGCGGTCGGCGTCGGGGGCGCCCAGCACCAGCAGGCCGAAGCACTTGCCGCCGGTGCTCAGGGGCAGCAGCACGGTCGAGCGCACGGCAAGCGGGTCGTCGAGCCAGCGCACCGCTTCGAAGTCGTTGTTCAGGCCGCAGTAGGGCGCGCGCAGGCCGGCGGAGAACAGGCGTGCATCGCTCGATACGCCCTGGGCGAACCAGGCGTCGGCATGCTCGGGCGCCAGGTCCCACAGGCGCAGGGTGACTTGCGGCACCATGAATTCGGTGCGCAGCGCGTCGGCCAGGTCGCGCGCCATCGCGGCGCCGCCATCCGAACCCAGCAGGGCCTGGTTCCAGGCGTGAAAGCGGTTGGCGATCGCATGGTTTTCTTCGGCGTGGCGGGTCAGCTCGGCCAGGCGCAGTTCCAGCACGCGGTATTTGCCGCGCATGACTTCCATCTGGCGCTCCTGCAGCGACACGGCGCGGCCGGTCAGCGGACTCGACAGTTTGACTTCGCCCAGCAGGCCGGCATGCTCCTCGAAGAACTGCGGATGATCGAGCAGGTATTGGACAACGGCGTTGGCGTCGAGCGTGTCAGTGGTCATGAATGAGGTCGAAGGTAAAGGAATCCGGCGGTCATTTTACCTGAGGCCAGGGAGCCGACGGACATAAAAAAAGACGCCCCGGGGGGCGTCCTTTTTGCCAAGAGTAAAAACTCTTAGAAGCGGTGGCGGATGCCGATCTGCAGGGCGCGGCCGTCTTCGCCAGGACGCTTGGTGAAGCCGCCCGGATTGCCCGAGGTGCCCGGCGAGTACTGGCCGTCGTTCTGGTTGCGGATGACGGCGGCGACGGTGTACAGGTCGGTGCGCTTCGACAGGAAGTGGTCGTAGCCCAGTGCGAACAGGTCGGCGTCGCTGTTCGAGGCCAGGCGGTCGTTCTGGTGCGCGTACGATGCCATGATGCGGCCGCCGCCCAGGTTGTAGTGCGCGCCGATCTGGTAGCTCTTGGCGTCGATCTGGGTGTTGCGGGTGATGTTGGTGACGAAGATGTTGCGCAGCGCCGCCTGGTTAGCCGCCGGTACGCCTTGCTGGGTCAGGACCGGGGTCACGCCGGCATCCCAGCCGCCGATGTAGTCGGCCAGCAGGGCCGAGTTGGTGTTGCGCTGGCTGTGGAAACCGGCGAAGAACTTGAACTGGTTCATCGTGTACGAACCGCCCACGGTGGTGGTGCGCAGGCTCGGACGGTTTTGCTGGTCGTAGCCGTGGTTGTAGCCGACGCCGACGTCGAAGCCGTTGGCCTGGTAGGTCAGCGCGCCGGCGCGGAACTTGTTGTAGCGGCCGAGGTAGCCCGAACCCTTCGGACCGTACATCAGCGAGCCGCCGATGCCGTTCGGCAGGGCGATGCGGTACTGGACCGCTTCCTGCGAGCGGATGTCGGCGCCCAGCGCGGTGAAGCCGGCGGTGCCGCCGGTGATGTGGCCCCAGGTGCCGGCGGTGCCGGACTCGAAGGCGTCAGCCTTGTTGAAGACTTCGTAGCCAGGGGTGTACATGCGGCCGAGCAGGACTGCGCCGACCGGGGTGATCAGGCCAACCATCGCGGTACGGTCGAACAGTGCGCGTTCCTGGTTGACGGCAGGGCCACCTGCCGGCTGGAGCAGCGACTGCAGGCGCGAGCGGATCGTGACCGGGATCGCATCCATGCCCTTGAGCAGGTAGACGCCAGGATTGTCGTTCATCAGGGTCGGCTGCTGGGTGCCGGTGTCGAGTTCGACGCGCGCTTCCAGGTTGAAGATGGCCTTGTAGCCGTTGCCGATGTCTTCGGTGCCCTTGAAACCAATGCGCGAGCCGTCGGCGCCGCCGCTAAAGATCTTGGTCGGTCCGCCCTTCTGGAACATCACGCCTGCGTCGGCGATGCCGTAGATTTGCACGCTGGACTGCGCGAATGCCGAGGTTGCGAAACAGGTGCCGAGCAGCGCGGCCAGAATACTCTTCTTCATTGCATCTCCAATGTTATTTTGCGAACGAGCGTTTAGTTACTCGCCTTGGCAATATGCCATTGCTACGGCGCACTGTACAGACTCAGGGCACAGGTCATGCATGCGCAGTTGCTGGCGTTGCTTAAAAACTACAAATTTGCTGTATTTCCCGCTGATGTGACAGGGGCGGGCATGGTTGCCCATGTCCGCCCCGTGATTCCGGGCCGTAGCCCGATTCAGCTTAGAACGAGTGGTTCACGCCGACGTCGTAGTGGTTGACGGTCGACTGCACGGCACTGATGCCCTTCTTGCGCGACGCGTCCACGTACAGATAGGTGCGCTTCGACAGGCTGTACTCGTAGCCCAGCGACAGCTGCTTGACCTTCTGCAGGCCGTCGGTGTCCTTCTGGCCATAGCCAGCCAGCACCTTGCCCGGGCCCATCGTGTAGTTCGCGCCCAGCACCCACGCCTTGGTATTGGCGTTGGCGATGCGGTTGTGCTCCTGGTCCTGCTTGGAATAGGTGCCCATCAGCTTGAGTTCCGGGGTGGCGGCGAACGACGCGCCGACCGACCAGACCTTCGATTCGATGGCGTTGCGCTCGTAGCCGGCCATGAAGGCGGCCGGACCGTTGTTGTAGGTGCCGCTGATCGAGAACGGGTTGGCCGATGCTTCGGCGCCGACCGGGTATTGCGGGTTGGTCGCGGTGCCGCGGCCGACGACGGCCGGGCCGCCGCCGCTTTCCTTGGTGGCGATCGCGGTGTTCAGCTGGAAGCCGCTGATGATCGGCGAGTTGTACCAGGCCGCGTTCGAGAAGCGGTTGTTCGAATAGCCGACGACGTCGAGTGGCTGCGAGGTGTAGCCGGCGACGGTGAGGTCGGTCCAGAAACCGGCCGGGCTCGGCGACGCGTGGTACGGATCGAAGGCGCCGATGGTTTCGTGGTACGGGGTCAGGCCGCGGCCGATACGGACGATACCGAAGTCGCCCTGCAGGCCGACGCGGGACTGGCCCTGGAACAGCGGACGCTGGGTGCCGTTGCCGCCGATTTCAATGGTGCCGGTGTCCGGCTCGTAACGCATTTCCAGTTGGAACAGTGCCTTGAGGCCATTGCCCAGATCTTCGGTCCCTTTGAAGCCGAGGGTATTGGAAGCACGCTTGCCGATGTTCAGGGTCTGGCCGCTACGCTTGATGACGCCAGCGTCGACGGTGCCGTAGATCTGGACAGCGGTTTGTGCGTGTGCCGCGCCGGCGAATGCGCCGAACAGTGCGACGGCCATGAGGGAGTGCTTCATTGTTTCAATTCCTTTTATTAATAAATCTCGGTCATCCATGGCATCGAGACGCAAATGCGGAATGCCCGGATAACCTGCACCTTAGTTGCTTGAGTGTTCAAGGTTATCGGTTTGGTCAATTATGACGGCGGCACTTGGTGGAAAGCCAATAAATCCAATCGTGCTGTTGTATTTTTGAAACGCGTAGAAATCCGGATGTAACAATTCCCGCCGTGATACAGACCAGCCCGCTAACTCGGCGGTTTGCGCCTCCTCAAGGAAGCCCGGGATTGAATCGGATCGATGCCGGAGGCGGCTTAGACTCTGCTCACATTCAGTGCGTGGCGATTGAAAAGCATGATTTATTGTATATTGGCAACTTTTTACGGATGGGCTGCCTGCCCTCCGGCGATGGCTGCCTCGCCGTTTTCGCCGCGCTGGCCGACATCCATCCATGAAACGTAACAATGGCTAACCGCGAAGAACTGGCGATCATCCGCAACGCACGCGCCGGGCAGGCCGCCGCTCAGCTCGAGCTGGGCACGCTCTACCTGTTCGGCAGTGCCGGTTTGCCGCAGAGCCTGCCCACCGCGCTGCACTGGCTCGAGCGCGCTGCCCGGCAAGACTGCCAACAGGCCTGGCAATTGATCGGCAACCACATCCCCCTCGAACTGGCCCAGCCCGGCGCGCAGGCATTGATGCCCTGGTACGAGCGCGCCTACGACGACGGCAGCGTGCATGCCGGGCTGGTGTTCGCCCAGCTGGTGTTCAATGGGTCGGCAGGAGTGGCCGCGCCCGACCGCGCCAAGGCGCTGCGCGCCCTTGAAGACGCGGCGCGCGCCGGATTTCCCGAAGCCCAATGGCTGCTGGCGCGCCAACATGCAGCCCCGGTGCAGGCTGTTGCTCCAGGTTCCGGCGCCGCGGCAGGGCAGGCCCCGTCCCAGGGCTGGCTCAAGCGCGCCGCCGACAACGGCGTAGCCGCAGCCCGGTACGCAGTGCTCGACCAGGCCTGGAAAACCGGCCAGCACGGCGATTACCTCGTCCGTGCGCTGCCGCTGGCGCGCGCGCTCGTGCGGGCCGCCGCCGCCCAGCACGGCGTGCAGCGCCTGGCGCCGGGCGACATCGTCCTGCTGTCGCGGGTGGCGCGCCTGCAGGGCGGTGGCGAATTCGGCATCGGCGTGGCTGCCCAATCCAGCGTCATGCTCGAGGCTGGCGAGCCGCTGTGCTTCTGGGAGCTCGCCGCGGCCGAGCACGACCGCCATGCCCAGCTGGCGATGGGACTGCGTTGCGCCCGCATGGACATCGACGGCCGCCGCATTACCGGCAGCGGCAGCGGCGCGGCCAACTTCAAGAAGGCGATCCGCTGGCTGACCCTGGCGGGCGAGCAGGGGCTGGCCCAGGCCTGGTATGCGCTGTCGCGCATCTATATCAAGCCCGAGTTCTCGCAGCGTAACGTGGGCGACGCCCAGCGCTACCTCGAGCGCGCCGCCGACATGGGCTACCGCGAAGCCCAGCTCGAATGCGGCAACATCGCCTGGCGCGCGCGCCGCGAGAACGAAAACAACGATGTGCGCGCCGTGTTCTGGCTGCAGAAGGCAGCTGCCCAGGGCAGCGCCGAGGCCGAGGCGTTGCTGGGGAAGATCGCACCGCGCTTATCCAGCCCGGCCTATCTCGAGACCGGCAAGCTGCTGGCCCGCAACCCTGACCTGGACCGCTCGCATCCGCTGCTGGCGGCGCGGCTGGAGCTGGCCGAGGTATTCAGCCTGTCGCGCGCCGAAGCCTTGCTGCTCGACGTTCCGGCGGCCGACCACGGGCATTGCCTGGTGATCGACATCCGCGCCAGCTATGGCCGCAGCAAGCGCCGGCTGGTGCTGGTCGACACGGCGCAGGAGCGCCATGTGCTCGACCGGATCGGGCGGCTGTTTGAGGGGATTGATTGTGGGCCGTCCGGGCCTGAGGGAAATTACCGGCAGCGCTTGTATCGA
This sequence comes from Telluria sp. ZT3P39, assembly GCF_059685935.1. Taxonomy (NCBI): domain Bacteria; kingdom Pseudomonadati; phylum Pseudomonadota; class Betaproteobacteria; order Burkholderiales; family Oxalobacteraceae; genus Telluria; species Telluria sp. ZT3P39. The sequence goes on along the minus strand of NZ_JCASIH010000006.1, from coordinate 34,089 downwards.
CTGCGCACCTTGCTGGGGGCGCAGGATGACGAGCCAGGTATGCAGGAAGGAGAGGAGTCGGAAAAGGATCAGCAGGGGCCGGCCGATCTGGGGCTGGCTGCCTGAGATACGTACGAGGTTTTGTCAGGCATTTCCAATCTCAATCTCACCTTCAAACACCGTCACCGCCGGCCCGCTGAGATACACCGGCTGGCCATCCCCCGCCCACGCAATGCTCAGCTCCCCGCCACGCGCAGATACGCGCACCGGCGAATCGAGCAGTCCACGGCGAATGCCGGCGACGACCGCAGCGCAGGCGCCGGTGCCGCAGGCCAGCGTCTCGCCCGCGCCGCGCTCGTAGACCCGCAGGCGGATGTGCTGGCGGTCCACCACCTGCATATACCCGGCGTTGACCCGCTTCGGGAAGCGCGGATGCATTTCGATCAGCGGGCCGGTCTGCTCGACCGGCGCGCGGTCGACGTCGTCGACCACCTGCACGGCGTGCGGGTTGCCCATCGATACCACCGACACGAAGACCGTCTTGCCGTTCACCGGCAGCGGCCAGGCGGTGTCCTCGCCCTCTGCCCAGCCGCCCAGGCCGGCGCTGTCGAAGGGAACGGCGCTTGGTTCCAGCACCGGCGCGCCCATGTCCACCGTCACGCTGCCATCCTCCTCGAGCCGGGGCGCGATGATGCCCTTCATGGTCTCGACACGGATGCTGCGCTCGTTCGACAATCCCTTGTCGCTGACGAAACGGGCAAAGGCGCGTGCGCCATTGCCGCACTGCTCGACTTCGCTGCCGTCGCTATTAAAGATGCGGTAGCGGAAGTCGCAGCCTGCGCTGGTCGGCCGCTCGACGATCAGGATCTGGTCGGCGCCGATGCCGAAGCGGCGATCGGCCAGCCGGCGCCATTGCTCGGTGCTCAGCGACACGTTCTGGTGGATGGCGTCGACGACGATGAAGTCGTTGCCCGCGCCGTGCATCTTGGTGAATTTCAGTTTCATGGCGATCAGCCCAGTTCAGTTCAGCTTAACTAATTTCAATTCGATTAAGTCCAACTTACTCGTAGACCGAGGCCTCGCCCGGCGGCCGGGTCTTGAAGCGCTTATGCGTCCAGAAGTATTCTGCCGGCGTCTCGCGTGCCCGCTCTTCGATGAAGGCGTTCATGCGGCGGGTCGCCTCGACCATGTCGTCGCCCGGGTAATTCTCCCACGCCGGATAGAAGCGCACGCGCCAGCCCTGGTAATTCGGCAGGTAGGTGGCGACTACCGGAATCACCTTGGCGCCGGTGGTCGCTGCGATCCGGCCCAGCGCGGTCAGCGTGGCGGCGGGGATGCCGAAGAAAGGCACGAACTCGGCATCCTTCGCGCCGAAGTCCATGTCCGGCAGCATGAAATAGGGCAGGCCGTCGCGCAGCGCGCGCAGGATCGGCTTGATGCCTTCCTTGCGCGTCACCAGCCGCACCGGACCGTAGCGTTCGCGGCCGTGGCGCAGCAGCGCATCAAAAGCGGCATTCTTCTGCGGCACATACATGCTGCACACCGGGATCACGCGCGAAGCCACGCCGGCCACGTCCAGGCAGACGAAGTGCGGGCACAGCAGGATGGTCGGGCCGTCTTCCATCGCGGCCTGCGGCACCGCCGGTTCGACGTGGATGAGGCTGCGCACGCGCGCTTCCGGCGCCCACCACAGGATCGAGCGCTCGAAGATGCTGCGCGCGTAGGCCCGGAAATGCTGCTTCGCGATCGCGTGGCGCTCGCCCTCGGATTTCTCCGGGAAGCACAGGCGCAAATTGGTCAGGGCGATCCGTCGGCGCTTGCCCATGATCAGGAACATCAGGCTGCCGACCGTTTCGCCGAGGCGGCCCAGGATGGGCAGCGGCAGGAAGTGCAGCAGCCACATAAAGCCGAGCAAGACCCTCATACCGCAGCCTCCGGCCCGGCCACGCCATCGGGCTGCTTGTAGCGGTTATAGCTCCAGAAATACTGGGCGGGGGCGCGTGCGATCAGCTGCTCCATGGCGCGGTTGACCTGCGCCGCTTGTTCCGCGGCAGTGCCCGACAGATCGCCCTCGAAAGGCACGAAGCGCACGACATAACCCTTGCCGCGCGGCAGGCGCTCGGCATAGACCAGCAGGATGTCGGCCTTGCCCAGCTGCGCCAGTTTCGACGGCAGCGTCATCGTATAAGCGGTGCGGCCGAACCACGGCGCCCACACGCCTTCGCCTTCCTGCGGCACCTGGTCGGGCAGCAGGCCGATCGGCTGGCCGCTTTTCAGGGTCTTGGCCAGGATGCGCACGCCGCTCAAGGTAGCCGGCGCCAGGTGCAGATTGTGGCGGGCGCGAGCGCCTTCGACCAGGGGTTTCAGTGCGCTCTTGCGCGGCGGGCGGTACATGACGGTCAGCGCGGTCTTCAGGGCAATCTGCTGGGCCGTCATTTCGAAGCAGCCCAAGTGCGGGGTCAGGAACACGATGCCGCGGCCGGCATCGAGGCGCTCCTGCACCAGGTTCCAGTTCTCGACCCGCGCATGGCGCGCCACGCGCTCGGGTTTCGCGCACCACACAAACGCCAGCTCGATGATGGCCTTGCCGGCTTCGGCCACAGCCGCGTTCAGCTGGCCTTCATAGCCGGCTTGCTTCAGGTTGGCGCGCAGCCTGCGGCGGTAAGAAGACGATAAGGAATACACGAGCCAGCCGAGGCCGGATCCGAGGGCATGCAAAAACGGCAATGGAAATACCGATAGTGCACGGAACAAAATAACTAACATGCGATTGACCAGAATTGAATGGAACGAGACTTGCTACAGCAAAATTCTCGAAGGAAGCGTAAAATACCACTTTATGCAGGATCCGCCGAGTTAATAGACAACTTGCGAAGCGGAATATAAATGTCGCTAAAGCGTCGCAGGCACCTGTTGCTGCGGCACGTATACATCTACAACCCGTAACCGGAGCCTTCATGTCCAACGACTATCTCTTCACTTCCGAATCCGTCTCGGAAGGCCATCCCGACAAGGTCGCCGACCAGATCTCCGACGCCATCCTCGACGCCATCCTGGAGCAGGATCCGCGCGCGCGCGTCGCTGCCGAAACCCTGTGCAACACCGGTCTCGTCGTGCTGGCAGGCGAAATCACCACCCACGCCAACGTCGACTACATCCAGGTGGCGCGCAACACCATCAAGCGCATCGGCTACGACAACACCGATTTCGGCATCGACTACAAAGGTTGCGCCGTGATGGTCTGCTACGACAAGCAGTCGCCGGACATTGCCCAGGGCGTGGACGAAGGCGCGGGCCTCGATCTCGACCAGGGCGCGGGCGACCAGGGCCTGATGTTCGGCTATGCCTGCGACGAGACCCCGGAACTGATGCCGGCCGCTATTTATTACGCACACCGCCTGGTCGAGCGCCAGTCGCAGCTGCGCAAGGACGGCCGCCTGCAGTGGCTGCGCCCGGACGCCAAGTCGCAGGTCACCCTGCGCTACGTCAACGGCCGCCCGGTGTCGGTCGACACCGTCGTGCTGTCCACCCAGCACCACCCGGACGTCACGCACTCGCAGATCGAAGAAGCGGTCATCGAAGAAATCATCAAGCCGACCCTGCCGCGTGAATGGCTGGAAGGCACGAAATACCTGGTCAACCCGACCGGCCGCTTCGTCATCGGCGGCCCGCAGGGCGACTGCGGCCTGACCGGCCGCAAGATCATCGTCGACACCTACGGCGGCGCAGCTCCGCACGGCGGCGGCGCCTTCTCGGGCAAGGATCCTACCAAGGTCGACCGTTCGGCCGCCTATGCCGCGCGCTATGTCGCCAAGAACGTGGTGGCCGCCGGCCTGGCGCGCCAGTGCCAGGTGCAGGTGAGCTACGCGATCGGCGTGGCCCGCCCGATCAACATCACCGTGTATACCGAAGGCACCGGCGTGATCCCGGACGACAAGATCGCCCAGCTGGTCATGGAACACTTCGACTTGCGCCCGAAAGGCATCGTGCAAATGCTCGACCTGCTGCGCCCGATCTACGCCAAGACGGCCGCCTATGGCCACTTCGGCCGCGAAGAGCCGGAGTTCACCTGGGAGCGCACCGACAAGGCAGCCGCCCTGCGCGCAGCCGCCGGCCTGTCGTAATCGCGTCACCGCGCGGGTGGGGCAGCAGCCCCGCCTGCGCAGCAAGCTCCCGCCAGTCCCACGCCATTGTGGCGCGCCCCCGCTATTTCCTTTATCGACCGCAATAAACTTTCCGAGTTTGTTGCATAATCCGTCAAGTTTGATTGTTACATTACAGCATCATCAGCCTCGTGGCGTGGCCCGATGCTTGCTCCTCTCTGTCGGAAAGGCACATGCAACACCCTATCCTCACCAGCACCATCGGTCTCGAACTGGACGTCATCGCCTCGCGGCAACGTGCACGCCAGATTGCGGCCCGTTGCGGTTTCGGTTCGCACGACCAGGCGCGTATCGCCAGTGCGGTGTCGGAACTGGCGCGCAATGTGTTCAGTTATGCCGGTGAAGGCAAGGTCGCATTTTCCCTGCTGGGTTCCACCGGACGCCAGGCGCTGATGGTCGTGATCGAGGACGCGGGGCCGGGCATCAAGGGTCTCGAGGCCCTGCTGGCGCAAGACGACGCGGCGCCACAGGCAGCCGGGACCGGCCTGTTGGCGGCACGCCGTTTCATGGATACCTGCGAGATCACGACCGGCAGCAGCGGCACGCGCATTGTCCTGACCAAGCTGATGCCGGTGCACGCCCAGGCCTTGTCGGCCGGCGACATCGCGCGCGACGTGGCCGGCGTCTCCCTGCCGAGCAATGTGGCGCTGTCCGAAGCCCACCACCAGAACCGCGAACTGACCGATGCGCTGGCCGCTCTCCAGGAGCGCCAGGACCAGCTGGTGGAGGTCTCGCGCCGCCTCGAGCAGACCAACGGGCGGGTCGAGGAACTGAACCGCTTGCTCAATGAACAAGCGGCCTCGCTGATGTCGGCGGACCGCCAGAAAAACGAATTCCTGTCGATGCTGAGCCACGAACTGCGCGGCCCCTTGTCCGCCGCCTCGATGGCGGCCCAGCTGCTGAGGAAAAATCCGGAGAAGGCCGTCCAGACCTCGAGCCTGAGCGAGCTGATCAGCCGGCAAGTCGGCCACATGAACCGCCTGGTGGAAGACCTGCTCGACGTCTCGCGTATCAGCCGCGGCCTGATCTCGATCGTCAAGACCGAGGTCGACATGCGCGACGTGGTGGCCGCCGCCATCGAACAGATCATGCCGGCCGCCCAGCGCAAGGGCCAGCGGGTCGAGCTGGCGCTGCCACCGGCGCCCTGCCTGGTCGAAGGCGATGCGACGCGCCTGGTCCAGGTCATCGGCAACCTGCTCGGCAATGCCACCCGCTATACCGGCCCCGGTGGCCTGATCGCGCTGAACCTGGAAGAGCAGGGCGGGCGCTGCGCGCTGCGCGTGGCCGACAACGGCCAGGGCATCGCCGCCGAACTCCTGCCGCATCTGTTCGACCTGTATGTGCAGGCCGAAACTTCGTCCGAGCGCCAGCATGGCGGCCTCGGGCTGGGCCTGGCGCTGGTCAAGAGCCTGATCGAACTGCATGGTGGCACGGTCCGGGCGGCCAGCGGAGGCGTGGGCCTGGGCAGCCGCTTCGATATCGACCTGCCATTGGCCATTTCCTCCCAGACAACACCTCTGCCGGACAGCTGCACAGCGGCCTGAGTCGTGGTAAACTAGCTCGTTCCGAGGAGCGTTGCGACGAAGAGATTCCTCTTCGCCAGGCTCGGATATCAACACCGCGCTCACGTTAACTTTTTTCAACCATTGAAAGGAGCGCGTGATGAGCGCCGTACTCAAAGACCTCAAAGATTTCCACATCGCCGACATCTCCCTGGCATCCTGGGGCGAGAAGGAAATCCGTATTGCAGAAACCGAAATGCCGGGCCTGATGGCGATCCGCGAGGAATACGCCGCCGCCCAGCCCCTGAAGGGCGCGCGCATCGCCGGTTCGCTGCACATGACCATCCAGACCGCGGTCCTGATCCGCACCCTGGAAGCCCTGGGCGCCGACGTGCGCTGGGCATCGTGCAACATCTATTCGACGCAAGACCACGCTGCCGCCGCGATCGCCGCGGTCGGCACCCCGGTGTTCGCCGTCAAGGGCGAGACCCTGGACGAATACTGGGAATACACCCACCGCATCTTCGAATGGCCGGGTGACAAGCACGCCAACATGATCCTCGACGACGGCGGCGACGCAACCCTGCTGCTGCACCTGGGCGTGCGCGCCGAGAAGGACATCTCGGTACTGGACAAGCCGGGCTCGGAAGAAGAAATCTGCCTGTTCAACTCGATCAAGGGCCGCCTCGCGCGCGATCCGCAGTGGTACTCCAAGCGCCTGCCATGCATCCTTGGCGTGACCGAAGAAACCACCACCGGCGTGCACCGCCTGTACCAGATGCACCTGGAAGGCAAGCTGGCTTTCCCGGCCATCAACGTCAACGATTCGGTCACCAAGTCGAAGTTCGACAACCTGTACGGCTGCCGCGAATCGCTGGTCGACGGCATCAAGCGCGCCACCGACGTCATGATCGCCGGCAAGGTCGCCGTGATCGCCGGTTACGGCGACGTGGGCAAGGGCTCGGCCCAGGCCATGCGCGCGCTGTCGGCGCAAGTCTGGGTCACCGAAATCGACCCGATCTGCGCACTGCAGGCGGCGATGGAAGGCTACCGCGTCGTGACCATGGATTACGCAGCCGAGCACGGCGACATTTTTGTTACCTGCACCGGCAACTACCACGTCATCACCGAGCAGCACATGCTCAAGATGAAGGACCAGGCGATCGTCTGCAACATCGGCCACTTCGACAACGAAATCGAAGTCGCGGCGCTCAAGAAGTACGAGTGGGAAAACATCAAGCCGCAGGTCGACCACGTCATCTTCCCTGATGGCAAGCGCATCATCCTGCTGGCCGAAGGCCGCCTGGTGAACCTGGGCTGCGGCACCGGTCACCCGTCGTACGTGATGAGCTCGTCGTTCGCGAACCAGACCATCGCCCAGATCGAGCTGTTCGCCAACACCGCCCAGTACCCGGTCGGCGTCTACACGCTGCCGAAGCACCTGGACGAGAAGGTCGCGCGCCTGCAGCTGAAAAAGCTCAATGCGCAGCTGACCGTGCTGACCGAAGAGCAGGCCGCCTACATCTCGGTGAGCCAGGCCGGACCGTACAAACCGGACCACTACCGTTATTAATCGGTAGCTGACTGACGCGGGCGCTGTTGACAGCGCCCGTTTTTTCAACGCGACCCACGAAAGTCGATGCAATGCGCCTGCTCGTCACCTGGCTGATCAATGCCGCCGCCCTGATGGCCCTGCCGTACCTGATGTCTTCCGTTTCAATGTCGAATTTCACGACCGCGCTGATCGCCGCGCTCGTGCTCGGACTGGTCAATACCCTGATCCGCCCGCTCCTGGTCATCCTGACCCTGCCCGTCACCGTGGTCTCGCTCGGCCTGTTCATCCTCGTGATCAACGCCTTCCTGTTCTGGCTGGTCGCACGCTACATCGACGGCTTCGACGTCGGCGGCTTCGGATCGGCCTTCATTGCCGCCATCCTGTACAGCATCATTTCGTGGGCGCTTGCTACCTTGCTCCTCAGAGATAAAGATGGAAACGCATAATTTCAGTATCGAGTTCTTTCCGCCCAAGACGGAAGAGGGCGCGGAAAAACTGCGCGCCGTGCGCCAGAAGCTGGCGGTCTTGGCGCCGAAGTATTTCTCGGTGACTTTTGGCGCCGGCGGCACCACCCAGCAGGGCACGCTGCAGACCGTACTCGAGATCAAGTCCGAAGGCATGGATGCCGCGCCCCACCTGTCGTGCATCGGCGGCACCCGCGACTCGCTGCGCGCCAACCTGCAGCAATTCCAGGACGCCGGCATCCGCCGCCTGGTGGCGCTGCGCGGCGACCTGCCCAGCGGCTACGGCGGCGCCGGCGAGTTCCGCTATGCCAGCGAGCTGGTCGAGTTCATCCGCAAGGAAACCGGCGACTGGTTCCACATCGAAGTGGCGGCTTACCCGGAAATGCACCCGCAGGCCCGTTCGCCGCAAGACGATTTGCAAGCCTTCGCGCGCAAGATCCAGGCCGGCGCGAATGCCGCGATCACGCAGTATTTTTATAACGCGGACGCTTACTTCGAATTCGTCGACAATGCCCGCAAGCTGGGCGTGGACGTGCCGATCGTGGCGGGCATCATGCCGATCACGAACTATACGCAGCTGATGCGCTTCTCGGACATGTGCGGCGCCGAGATCCCGCGCTGGGTGCGCGTGAAGCTGGCCAGCTTCGGCGACGATTCGGCCTCGATCAAGGCCTTCGGGCTGGACGTGGTGACCAGCCTGTGCGAACGCCTGCTGGCGGGCGGCGCGCCGGGGCTGCATTTCTACAGCATGAACCAGGCGGTGGCGACGACGGCGATCTGGCAGCGGCTGGTGAAGTAATTGGTGGTAACGGCCGCGGCGTTCGATTTGCCGCGGTCCTACGATTCCGTAATGATCTCGTCTAACGGGATGTCATACTCGTTCAACCCGAACTCCGCCAGCTGGCAGGCATACGCCACCCCCAGCGTCCTGGGCCGAGGCTCCTCCGCCAGCGTCCTGTCGTAAAACCCCCCGCCATACCCCAATCGATAACCCTGCGCATCGAACCCGAGGCAGGGAATCAGCAAAGCAGCAGGCCGTTCCACCATCCTCAATTCCGCCGGCACCGCCACCCCCATGCTGTCCGCCACCGTCGCCTCGCCCGGCTGCCACTGCGCGAACCCGAGCGCCGCGTCGCGCTCCACCACGACAGGCAAGGCCAGCCGTACGCCTTGCTCGGCCAATTCCGCGTAGGCTGCAAGCAAGTCCGGTTCGCCCGCCAGCGGCCAGTACACGGCCAGCGAGTCGACCGGCTTGGCCCGCCACCATGCCAGCACCCGCGCCCCGATGCGCGCGTCCCAGGCCCGTTTGACCTCGGGCGGAATGGCGAGGCGCCGTTCCTTGAGGGTCCGGCGCAGCAGCGGTTTGTCGGGTGTTGCGCTTGCGCCAGTCTCTGGCAGGAGCGCATTGGCGCGTGGTATTCTTGATTCGCCGGTCATGGTTTGAATGCAGCGTAGAGTGAGAGTTGTGGATGTTTCAATCGAGATTGACAGCCGGCTCCTTGCCGGCAGCCCTTGTCCTTGTGTTTGCTTCGTGGACGATTCCTTCCGGCATAGTCCACGCCCAGGGCGCGCCCTCGGTTCCCGGCGCGGCCAACGGCGCCCTGGATAACCGTGCCAACGACGACACCTTCCTGCTGCTGCGCGAAGCGGCGCGCCAGGACGATGCGGCGCGCACCAATGCACTGGCCTCGCGCCTGCCGAACTACCTGCTCGCTTCCTACGTCGACTATTATCGTCTGAAACCCCGGCTGCGCGACGCCACGGCCGAGGAAATCCGCGAGGTGCTGCGCCGCCACGAGGGCAGTGCGGTCGCTGATCGCCTGCGCAGCGACTGGCTGCTCGAACTGGGCCGGCGCCGCGACTGGGCCGGCTTCGAGCGCGAAGCGGGCCAGCTCGCGGGCGGCGGCGAGCTGCAGATTCGCTGCTATGGCCTCTTGATGCGCGCCGGCCGCGGCGAACAGGCGGCCCCGGAAGCACGCGCCTTGCTGCTCAACCCGGACAACTACGGCGAAGGCTGCGCCGCCCTGATCGCCCAGCTCTACCAGGGCGGCCAATTCAGCCAGGACGATCTGCTGTGGCAGCTGCGCCTGTCCGGCGAGGCGGACGCCACCGGGCCGGCGCGCCGCACGGCAAGCCTGCTCGGCGCCTCCGACACCCGCGCGGCCCAGGCGGTGGATGTGCCGGCCGTGGCCATGGCGCGCGGCATCGGCAGCACCCGCGCCGAGCGGGCGATCTACCTGGTGGCGCTTGCCCGCATGGCGCGCACCAGCCTGAAGCTGGCCACCGTCGCCCTGGACAAGAACAGCCCCAACCTCAGCCCTGAAGAACGCGCGATCGGCTGGGCCGGCATCGCGCACGCCGCCTCGATCATGCTCTCGCCCGACGCCGCCCTGTACTGGCAGCGCGCGGTCGGCGTACCCCTCACCAGCGAACAATTGCAGTGGAAAACCCGCATCGCCCTGCGCCGCGGCGACTGGAAGACCGTACGCGCCACCATCGAGGCCATGCCGGCCTGGCTGCGCGCCGATGGCGCCTGGATCTACTGGCTGGGCCGCGCCGACAAGCACGAAGGCAAGATGGTGGAAGCGAACGCCCTGTTCGAGCGGATCGCGGTTCCCCACCATTTCTATGGCCAGCTCGCCATGGAAGAACTCGGCCGCCAGGTCGCGGCGCCGCCGCCGGTCCAGCCGGTCAGTGTCGACGAACTGGCCCAGGCCGGCGCCAACCCGAGCCTGCAGCGTGCCCTGAAGTTCTACGGTTTGCGCCTGCGCGCGGAGGGCAACCGCGAATGGAACTGGGCGCTGCGCAGCATGTCTGAACGTCAGTTGCTGGCCGCCGGCGAACTCGCTCGCCGCAACGACCTGCTCGATCGCATGGTCGAGACCTCGCTGCGCACGCGCACCGAACTCGACTACGCACAGCGTTTCCCGGCGCCGCACCTCGACGTCCTGCACCCGACCGCGCAGGGCCTGGGCCTGGACAAAGCCTGGGTCTATGGCCTGATCCGCCAGGAATCGCGCTTCATCACCGATGCGCGTTCCGGCGTCGGCGCCTCGGGCCTGATGCAGGTGATGCCCACCACCGGTAAATGGGTGGCGGCCAAAATTGGCATGGATAATTTTGTACATGGCATGCTTAACGACTTGCGCACCAATATCACGCTCGGCGCCAACTACATGAATATGGTGCTGAACAATTTCGAGGGCAACCAGATCCTGGCCACGGCCGCCTACAATGCCGGGCCATCGCGCGCGCGCACCTGGCGCGGCGTGCTCGAACAACCCATGGAAGGGGCGGTGTTCGTCGAAAGCATTCCGTTCGCGGAGACCCGCGGCTATGTGCGCAACGTGATGGCCAATGCCACCAACTACGCCGCCGTGTTCGAGCAAAAACCGCAGTCCCTGAAGGCGCGCCTGGGCTACGTACAACCGAGAGAGCGCGCATCCATTCTCCCCTGAAGGAACGATCATGCGCGACCTGAACGTGGTGGTGTTCGGCGCCACCGGCTTCATCGGCGGCCATCTGCTGGCGCGCCTGGCCGAAGACGGCGTCAACATGCTGGTGCCCACGCGCCACTACGAAAGCGCCAAGCACCTCACCACCTTGCCCTACCTCGACCTGGAAGTGGCCGACATCCACGACGACGCGACCCTGCACCGCCTGCTCGAGGGGCGCGACGCGGCGATCAACCTGGTCGGCGTGCTGCACGGCGGCCATGGCACGCCCTACGGCCCGGGCTTTCGCAAGCTGCACGTCGACCTGCCGCGCCGCATCGCCGCCGCCTGCGCGCAAGTCGGCGTGCCGCGCTACCTGCACATGAGCGCCCTCGGCGCGAACAGCGCCGGCCCCTCGATGTACCAGCGTTCCAAGGGCGACGGCGAGCTGGCCGCGCGCAGCCAGCCGCAGGTAGCGGCCACCATCTTCCGGCCCTCCGTCGTGTTCGGCCCGGGCGACCATTTCCTGGCCATGTTCGCACAGCTCCAGCGCTATCTGCCGCTGGTGCCGCTGGCCGGCAGCGGCGCGCGCTTCCAGCCGGTCTACGTGGGCGATGTCGCCGCCGCCTTTTCGATCGCCTTGCGCGACCTGCACACGCGCGGCGCGACCATCGAGCTGGGCGGCCCCCAGGTCTATACCCTGGCCGAACTGGTGAGGCTGAGCGGACGCTTCGCCGGCCACGAGCGCCACGTGCTGGGCTTGCCCGACTGGGTGGCGCGCGCGCAGGCGCGGGTGTTCGAGTTGCTGCCGGGCGACCCGGTCATCAGCCGCGACAACCTCGATTCGATGAAAACCGACAATGTGGTCGGAAAGCAAACAGGAGTCTTGACAGCCGAGGCGCTGGGAATCAAGCTCACATCGATCGAGGCCGTCGCGCCGCACTACCTGGCCAAAGCCGGGGGCCTCGACGATTACCGGACGCGCGCCGGGCGCTGATGCCCGGGCACGGCTTTCACCACCGCTTCGACCACAGGAAACCATGCAGACCATCGACCTCGACCCGACCCTGTCCACCACCCTCGACCAGGCGCGCCAGCCCGGCCTGACCCTCGTCATCGGCAACAAGAACGTGTCGTCGTGGTCGATGCGGCCGTGGGTGGCAGCCGTTGCGTTCGGGATCCCGTTCACCGAAGTGCGCGTCCTGCTCGACAAGCCCGACACCTCCGCCAACATCGCGCGCTATTCGCACGCGGGCCGGGTGCCGGTGCTGCTGGCCGGCGAGATCACGATCTGGGACAGCCTGGCGATCGTCGAATACCTGGCCGAGCAGTTCCAGGAAAAGCACATGTGGCCGCAGGACGTCGCCGCGCGCGCGATGGCGCGCTCGGTCGTGGCCGAGATGCATTCGGGCTTCGGCGAATTGCGCCACGCCATGTCGATGAACATCCAGGCGCGCCTGCCGGGGCGCGGGCGCACCCCGGGCGCCCAGGCCGACATCGGCCGCATCTGCGAGATCTGGGAAGACTGCCTGTCGCGCTTCGGCCACCACCGCTTCCTGTTCGGCGAGTTCTCGATCGCCGATGCCTTCTATGCACCGGTGGTCTGCCGCTTCAAGACCTATGGCGTGGCGCTGGCGCCGGCCCTGCAGGCCTATTGCGAGCGCGTGCTGGCCCACCCGGCCGTGGCGCGCTGGGTCGACGAGGCCATGCGGGAAAGCGATCCGACCCCACAGCACGACCTGGACCTGCCGCAGGCGTGACGATGCGCAGCTATGTCGTCGGCGGCGCCGTGCGCGACGAGCTGCTCGGGCGGCCCGTCACCGACCGCGACCACGTCGTGGTCGGCGCCAAGCCCGAAGACATGCTGGCCCAGGGCTTTCGCCCGGTCGGCAAGGACTTTCCGGTCTTCCTGCATCCGCACACGCACGAGGAATACGCGCTGGCCCGCACCGAGCGCAAGACCGCGCCCGGCTACCACGGCTTCCTGTTCCACGCGGCGCCCGAGGTCACGCTCGAAGAAGACCTGGTGCGGCGCGACCTGACCATCAATGCGATGGCGCGCGCCGACGACGGCAGCATCGTCGATCCGCATGACGGGCAGGGCGACCTGGAAAAGCGCCTCTTCCGCCACGTCTCCGGCGCCTTTGCCGAAGACCCGGTGCGCATCCTGCGCGTGGCGCGCTTCGCCGCGCGCTTCCCGGACTTCACGGTGCATGCTTCCACCAACACGCTGATGCGATCCATGGTCGACGCCGGCGAAGTCGACGCCCTGGTGGCGGAACGGGTCTGGCAGGAGCTCGCCCGCGGCCTGATGGAAGAGCGGCCGTCGCGCATGTTCGAGGTGCTGCGCGACTGCGGCGCATTGGGCCGCATCCTGCCCGAACTCGATGTGCTGTGGGGCGTGCCGCAGCCCCCGGGGCCCCATCCGGAAGTCGACACCGGCGTGCACGTCATGCTGGTGGTCGACTATGCAGCGGAGCAGGGCTATCCGCTGGAAGTGCGCTTCGCGGCCTTGACGCACGACCTGGGCAAGGGCCTCACGCCGCTGGAAGCGGTGTGCAAGCGCCTGAAGGTGCCCAACGAATGCCGCGACCTGGCCCTGATGACGGCGCGCGAGCACGGCAACGTCAGCCGCGCGCTGGAGCTGCGCGCCAACACCATCGTCACCCTGTTCGAGCGCTGCGACGCCTTCCGCAAACCGGGACGCTTCGCCCAGATGCTGCTGGCCTCCGAGTGCGATGCGCGCGGCCGCGGGCACGAGGCGCACCCGATGCGCCACCAGGACTATCCGCAGCGGCCACGCCTGGAGCAGGCGCTCGGCGCCGCGCGCGCCGTGAATGCCGGCGAGGTCGCGGCGCGCTTCCCTGAGGACCGCGCGAAGATCCCCGAAGCCGTGCATGCGGCCCGGGTGTCGGCGGTCAAGGCCGCGCTGCGCGAGAGCGGGGACTGAGTGCCACTGGGGTGCGCGACTGATCCGCAAGCATGCGTTATCCTCTGGGCATAACACCTGAAGTAACGGAGGAATAATGATTGCCGTGCTGGCGCAGCGCGTAGCGAGCTTGAGCCTGCGTCGCCGCCTGCAAGTCGCCGGCGTGGCGGTGCTGGTGCTGGCCATGCTGCTTGCCTTCCTGTATATCCGGTCCGAAACGACCGATCCCGAGATCCGCAACGACGTCATGCTCAAGTTGCGCGAGCTGGAAAAGCTCGACGCCGAGTGGGATGCCAATATCCTGCGCGCCCATATCGGCCGCGCGCCGGCGGCCGCGCAGCTCACCACCGGGCTGCCGCGCATGCGCGACCTGCTGGCGCGCCTGGCCGAAGCAGTGCCGCAGGCGGCCAGTCCCGCCGTCAACGATGCCTACACCCAGTTGCGCGACGCGGTCCAGCGCAAGGAACTGCTGGCCGGCCAGTTCGCCCGCCACAACCCGCCCCTGCGCGAGGCCCTGCTGTTCCTGCCGCCGGCCGTGGCCGACCTCAAGACCGAGCTGGGCGGGATCGAAGGCGCGCTGGTGCCGGCCCAGGTCGTGGTGCGGCTCGACGCCTCGCTCAATACCCTGCTGACCGACATCCTGCGCTACAACGGCGCCCCGTCGCCCGTGCTGGCGGCGCGCATCGAGGACACCCTGGGCGACATCGGCGCCCAGCAGGTCGCCTTCTCGCCGGCCGTCGTCCAGAAGATGGATGCCCTGATCAAGGCCGCGCGCACCATCCTGGAAAAGCGCCCGCTCGAGAATCGCCTGGAAACGCAGATCGCCGCCACCGGCACCGGCGCCGCGCTCGACCGCCTGGGACGCGAGTTCGACCGTTCCTTCGACACCGTGCTGCTCGAGCGCGAGCGCTACCGCAGCTTCCTGTTCGTGTATTCGAGCCTGCTGCTCCTGCTGCTGGTGTATGCAGCGGTGCGGCTGCGGCGCAGCTACCGCATCATCGGCGAGGTCAACCACCGCCTGCAGGCGGCCAACGAGAACCTCGAGCACCGCGTGGCCGAGCGCACCGCCGAACTCGAGGCGCAGTCCAAGCAGCTCGAGCGCCTGGCCCAGCACGACAGCCTGACGGGCCTGATCAACTACCGCCAACTGACCCGCCTGCTGGAACGGGCGCTGGCGCGCGCCAACCGGCGCGATTCGGTGGTGGTCATCATGTTCATCGACCTCGACGGCTTCAAGGCGGTCAACGACACCTGGGGCCATGCCACGGGCGACCTGGTGCTGCAAATGGTGGCGCGCCGCGTCGAGCACAAGCTGCGCGCCGAAGATGCCCTGGCGCGGCTCGGCGGCGACGAATTCGTCATCATGCTGGAGGAAGTCGCCTCGCGCGAAGGCGCGCTGCGCGTGGCCCAGCTGGCGCTCGACGAGATCCGCTCCGTCACCGAGGCCGACGGCCATCCGGTGACGATTTCGGCGTCCATCGGCATTTCCAGCGCCCGCGGCCACGCCGGGTCGGCGCGCGGCTCGGCAGCGCTGCTGGCCGAAGCCGACAAGGCCATGTACGAGGCCAAGAGCTCGGGCAAGGGCGTCTTCGTCGTCAGCCCGGCGGCGCAATGGAGGACGCCCGGCTGAGGGGTGGGTCCCGGCATGCAATGACAGAATCCGCTACAATCGCGGCATTGTTGCACTGCACAAAAGGACTCACCATGCTGGACAATCCGTTGGGCCGCTGGCTGCGCGGCCTCAAGGGCAAGCCCGGCCGACCAACCGTGCTCGTCAAGGAACTGAGCGAGCGCGACCGCCGCCGCATCCTGCGCCATTTCCTCGCGCTCGACCCGAACGACCGCCTGCTGCGCTTCGGCAGCATGATCCCGGACGAGGCGATCGCCGCCTACGTCGACAAGCTCGACTTCAAGCGCGACATCGTGTTCGGGGTCGTGAACCGGGTGTTCCAGCTGGTCGGCGTCGGCCACCTGGCGTTCGCCAAAGCCGACGGCGCCAGGCGCACGACCAAGGAAAAGGTGGCGGAACTGGGCGTATCGGTATCGAAATCGGCACGCGGCCAGGGCGTCGGCTCGCGCCTGTTCGACCGCGCCGCGATCCACTGCCGCAATTCGGACGTGGACACCCTCTACATGCAATGCCTGTCCTCGAACCAGACCATGATGCATATCGCCCGCAAGGCCGGCATGCAGATCAAGCGCGAGTTCGGCGAGGCGGATGCATATCTGCAAATCCCGCCGGCCAGCCCGGGCAGCGTGATGGCCGAGGCGCTGGAAGAGCAGTGGGCGGTGATCGATTACAACTTCAAGGCCAATGCGCGGGCGGCGGCGAAGTGGTTTTCCAAGTAGGGTGGGCGGCTTCGCCGCCCGCGCGGTGATAGTTGGGATTTGAAGCGCCGCGCAGGCTGCATCGCCGTGATTTGAACGCGCGGGCGGGAAACCCGCCCACCCTACGAATCAATTAGCCACTGGCAACGCCGTCGTCTCCTTGATCCTCTGCAACGCAAAACTCGACTTCACATCCAGCACCGCCGGATGCTTGAGCAGCGTTCCCATCATGAAGCGCGAGAAGTGGTCCATGTCCTCGACATGCACCCGCAGCAGGAAATCCATCTCCCCCGTCATCGCATAGCAGGCCACCACTTCCGGCCAGGTGCCGACCGACACCGCGAAATCATTGCGCGGCGAGGTCGCCGGCAAGCCCGGCGTGCCGCGTGCGCCGCCCGCCACTTCGCTGTGCTTTTCCAGCCGTACGTTGACATAGGCCAGCAGCCCGAGGCCGATCTTGTCCGGGTCGACCAGCGCCACGTACTGGCGGATCACGCCGGCCTCTTCCAGGCGCTTGATGCGGCGCAGGCAGGGGGAGGGCGACAGGTTGACGCGCTCGGCCACGTCCTGGTTGGACAGGCGCCCGTCCGTCTGCAGGACCGCCAGGATTTTGCGGTCGGTCTTGTCGAGCTCGATTTTTGACATGATTTCCTCGGTGAATTCGCGAACCCGGCAATTTTATTGCGCAAATCATCTGGCGGGGTGAATTGTTTGGAATTTAATGCCGGAAGGGCAGGACTATACTGTGCGCCATACGGGAGGAGGCTGGCCCAGCCCAGCCGCGCGTGCCACGACGACCACCAAGAGTCCTCGGCAAGCGTCCTGAAGCCCCTAGCGAAAAAATACGGAGACACCGCATGAACGCACCCATCGACCGCGCCAATTTTGCGCAGCCGCAGCACGACATCACCCTTGACGACAAGTGGACGCTCGAGCGCGGCCGTGCCTTCATGACGGGTACCCAGGCGCTGATCCGCCTGCCAATGCTGCAGCGCGAGCGCGACCTGAAAGCCGGCCTGAATACCGCCGGCTACATCACCGGCTACCGCGGCTCGCCGGTCACCGCCGTCGACCAGACCGCGATGAAGGCGAAGAAGCACCTCGACGCCCACCACGTCAAGTTCCACCCGGGCATGAACGAAGACCTGGCGGCGACCGCCGTCTGGGGCACCCAGCAGACCAACCTGTACAAGGACGCGCTGTACGACGGCGTGTTCGCCATGTGGTACGGCAAGGGTCCGGGCGTGGACCGCTGCGGCGACGTCTTCAAGCACGGCAATAACGCGGGTTCGGCCAAGAACGGCGGCGTGCTGGTGCTGGCCGGCGACGACCATGCGGCGAAATCCTCGTCGACCGCGCACCAGTCCGACCACATCCTGACCCACTGCGGCATCCCGGTGCTGTACCCGTCGTCGGTCCAGGAATACATCGACTACGGCCTGCACGCCTGGGCCATGAGCCGCTACACCGGCCTGTGGGTGTCGATGAAATGCGTCACCGACATCATCGAATCGGGCGCCGTGGTCGACCTCGACCCGGACCGCGTCCAGATCCAGCTGCCGACCGACTTCGAACTGCCGCAGGGCGGCCTGAACATCCGCTGGCCCGACGCCGTGCTGGACCAGGAAGTCCGCATGAGCAACTTCAAGTGGTATGCGGCGCTGGCCTATGCCCGTGCCAACAAGCTCAACAAAATTATCTGGGACGCCCCGCAGGCGAAAATCGGCATCATCACCGCCGGCAAGAGCTATGTCGACACGCGCCAGGCGCTGGCCGACCTCGGCATCGACGAGCAGGCTGCGCGCGATATCGGCCTGCGCCTGTACAAGGTCGGCATGACCTGGCCGCTCGAATCCGAAGGCGTGCACGAATTCGCGCGCGGCCTCGACGAGATCCTGGTGGTCGAAGAAAAGCGCCAGGTGATGGAATACGCGCTGAAGGAAGCCCTGTACAACCTCCCGGACGCCCAGCGTCCGCGCGTGGTCGGCAAGTTCGACGACACCGGCGAGTGGAGCAATAAAGACCGCATGGGCCACGGCGACTGGCTGCTGCCGGCCACCTACGAGCTGAACCCGGCCCAGATCGCCCGCGCCATCGCCTCGCGCATCTCGCACTATTGCGCCGGCCACCCGGTCGAGCAGCGCGTGAAAGAGCGCATCGCCTTCCTCGAAAACAAAGAGCTGGTGCTGAAGAACATCCCGGCCAAGGCCAATCCGGAAACCGACCGCATCCCGTACTTCTGCTCGGGCTGCCCGCACAACAGCTCGACCAAGGTGCCGGAAGGCTCGCGCGCCATGGCCGGCATCGGCTGCCACTACATGGTGCTGTGGATGGACCGCGAAACGTCCACCTTCACCCACATGGGCGCCGAAGGCACGACCTGGATCGGCCAGTCGCCGTTCACGAGTGAAAAGCACGTGTTCGTCAACCTCGGTGACGGCACCTATTTCCACTCGGGCATCCTGGCGATCCGCGCGGCCGTGGCCGCGAAGGTGAACATCACCTACAAGATCCTGTACAACGACGCGGTTGCGATGACCGGCGGCCAGAACGTCGACGGCCCGCTCGACCCGGGCATGATCACGCGCCAGATCGCCGCCGAAGGCGTGGGCCCGATCATCGTCGTCACCGACGAACCTGAAAAATACCCGGACGATTACGCCTGGGCCGAAGGCGTCACCGTGCGCCACCGTTCGGAACTGATGGACGTCCAGCGCGAGCTGCGCGAACTGCCGGGCGTGACCGCCGTCATCTACGACCAGACCTGTGCGTCCGAAAAGCGCCGCCGCCGGAAAAAAGGCGAATTCCCCGACCCGGCCAAGCGCGCCGTGATCAACGAAGCGGTCTGCGAAGGCTGCGGCGACTGCTCGGTGCAGTCGAACTGCCTGTCGGTCGAGCCGCTGGAAACGGAACTGGGCCGCAAGCGCCAGATCAACCAGTCTTCGTGCAACAAGGACTTCTCGTGCGTGTCGGGCTTCTGCCCGAGCTTCGTGACCGTTGAAGGCGGCGGCCTGAAGAAGCCGAAGAAAGCCGCTACCAACGAAGCGGCCCCGCCCGTGCTGCCTGAGCCGATCGTCCCGCAGATCGCCGCGCCGTTCGGCATCCTGGTGGCCGGCGTCGGCGGCACCGGCGTGGTCACCGTCGGCCAGATCCTGGCCGTGGCGGCCCACGTCGAAGGCAAGGGCGCGATCGTGCTCGACCAATCCGGCCTGGCCCAGAAGGGCGGCCCGGTGATGTCGCACGTACGCCTGGCGCAGCAGCAGGAAGACCTGCACTCGACCCGCGTCGGCACCGGCAGCGCCGACCTCGTGATCGGCTGCGACCAGATCGTCGCCGCCAGCCGCGATGCCCTGAGCCGCATGGGCGAAGGCCGCACCTGGGCCGCCGTCAACGCCACCACCTCGACCACCGCCGCATTCGTCAAGAACCCGGACTGGCAGTTCCCGGGCGAAGGCTCGCGCGGTGCGATCCAGATGGCCTGCGGCGCGCAAAACGTGGAGTTCGTCGACGCCGGCCAGATCGCCACCGCCCTGATGGGCGACTCGATCGCGACCAATATGTTCATGCTGGGCTACGCCTTCCAGAAAGGCCGTGTGCCGCTGCTGGAATCGTCGCTGATGAAGGCAATCGAACTCAATGGCGTGTCGGTGCCGTTCAACAAGGCCGCGTTCAACTGGGGCCGCACCGCCGCCCACGACCTGGCCTCGGTCAAGAAGCTGGCCACTCCGGCCCAGGTGATCGAGTTCAAGCGCACCCAGAGCCTCGACGACATCGTCAACCGCCGCGTCGAACTGCTGACCGCCTACCAGAACGCCGCCTACGCCGCGCAGTACAAGGCCTTCGTCGACCAGGTACGCGCTGCAGAAGCCAAGCTTGAGGGTGGCAACCGCGGCACCCGCCTGGCCGAAGCCGTGGCGCGCTACTTCTACAAGCTGATGGCCTACAAGGACGAGTACGAAGTCGCCCGCCTGCATACCGATCCGGCCTTCAAGGAAAAGATCGCCAACATGTTCGAAGGCGACATCAAGATCAAGTACCACCTGGCGCCGCCGCTGCTGGCCAAGCACGACAAGCAAGGCCGCGCGATCAAGCAGGAATTCGGTTCGTGGATGATGGGCGCGTTCGGCGTGCTGGCCAAGCTCAAGGGCCTCCGCGGCACCCCGTTCGACATCTTCGGCTACACCGCCGAGCGCCGCACCGAGCGTGCGCTGATCGGTGAATACCGCAAGACCGTCGAAGCGCTGCTGCCGAAGCTCACCGCCGATAACCTCGCGCAGGCGGTGGCGATCGCCAGCATCCCGGAAGACATCCGCGGCTATGGCCACGTGAAGGAGCGTCACCTGGTGACGGCCAAGCAGAAGGAAGCGGCGCTGCTGGCCGCCTTCCACGCACCGCTTGGCGCCGCCCCGCGCGCAGCTTGACGGCGCTTTGATGACAGCTTGATACGGCCGGCCCGCCCGATCATATCAAGCTGTCATTTTCCTTAGCATTTCTTGTTGTGCCGCAGCCCCGACTGTTACAGTTGGTTGCACTCCGCCCGGGCAGGCGCGTCTATAATCGGCGCATGACATCGCCATCCGCCCCTGGTCGCGTGACGACCGCACCCCGCCTGATTGCTTCCCTGTTCGCTGCAAGCGTCGTTCTCGCCGGTTGCGGCGGTGGCGGGGGCTCGCCTGGTGTCGGTGCCCGACCCGAGCCGATTGCGCAGGAACCGCCTCCCACCACGAACCCGGTCACGCCGCCTCCAGGTACCGGTACCGTGGGGCAGACCGCGGCCGACATCGACGCCGGCACGCTGGGCGATCCTTTCCAGTACTGGAACAAGTGCGCCGCCCCGCGCACCGGCCTGGATTTCGAGGGCGTGCCCTTCCCGGACAAGCAGGGCACCCTGCTCGACGAGCTGAAGTTCCTGCGCGCCTGGACCCACCGTTTCTACCTCTGGTACAACGAAGTCCCGAACACCTACAAGATGGCCGACTTCACCAGCGCCATCGATTATTTCAACGTGCTCAAGACCCCGGCCCTGACCGAATCGGGCGCGGCCAAGGACCGCTATCACTTCACCTACGCCACCGAGGAATGGGAGAAGATGACCACGGCGGGCCTGGACCTGGGCTATGGCCTCACCTTCAAGCGCAACACCGGCGCCAACATCCCGCGCACCTGGCTGGTCACGCTGGTCGAGCCGGGCTCGCCCGGAGCGGCCGCCGGGCTGCAGCGCGGCGACATGCTGACCCGCGTGGACGGGATCGATTTCGTCAACGCCGGCGACACCGATTCGGTCCGCCGCATCAACGAAGGCCTGTTCCCGACGGCGGTGGGCACGCCGCACAACTTCAGCTTCCAGCGCGGCGGCATCACGTTCGACGTGACGATGACGGCGACGGAAGTAAGCGTCCAGCCGGTGAAGAACGTGAAGGTGCTCGACACCCCGACCGGCAAGGTCGGCTACCTCAGTTTCGAGACCTTCAACGGGGTGTCGGAACGCCAGCTGGTCGATGCCTTCACCACCCTCAAGGCCTCGGCCGTGACCGACCTGGTGCTCGATCTGCGCTACAACGGCGGCGGCCTGCTGTACGTCGCCAGCGAACTGTCGTACATGATCGCCGGACCGGATGCGACCCGCGGCAAGGTCTTCGAGCGCCAGCAGTTCAACGACAAGACGGCGCCCCAGGATCCGATTCCCTTCCGCACCACCGCCTACGGCTTCAGTTCGCCCAACCCGGTGCGTGCGGGCACCGCGCTGCCGACCCTCGGCCTGAAGCGCGTGACCATCCTGACCACCTCGGGCAGCTGCTCGGCCAGCGAATCGGTGATCAACGGCCTGCGCGGCGCCGACATCGAAGTGAACCTGATCGGCGGCCAGACTTGCGGCAAGCCGTATGGCTTCACGCCGATCCCGAACTGCGGCACGACCTATTTCTCGATCGAGTTCAAGGGCGTGAACAACAAGGGCTTCGGCGACTACGCGGACGGCCTGGCGCCGACCTGCCAGGTGGCGGACGACCTGTCGCGTCCGGTCGGCGACCCTGCCGAAGGCCTGCTGGCCGCCGCACTTGCCTACCGCCAGACCGGCACCTGCCCGACCTCGAGCAGCCGCGCCCGCAGCGTGCCGATGGAGATCGTGCGTCCGCAGGTGAAGGAAATCTCGATCTACACCAGGCCGCGCCAGTAATTTTTGCGGCCCCGGTAACCGGCCCGGCCAGCGCAAGCTGCCGGGCCGATTTCATTCTGGAAACGGGTCTATAATCGTCGGCTTTGTCACTTGAACAATTGCCGGAGCTTTCCTCGATGATCCGTCCCGCCTACCTGCTGGCCCTGCTGGCTGCCGTTCCCCTGTCCCACGCCGCCCCCAACCTGACCACTGTCTCGGAACGCTCGGGCTTCCAGGCCACCGGCCGCTACGATGAAGTCATCAAGCTGTGCGGGGACTTCCAGAAAGTTTATCCGAAGCAGGTGAAATGCACCGGGTTCGGACGCACGCCGGAAGGCCGCCCGATGATGGCGCTGGTCGCCTCGAACACGGGGGCCTTCACGCCGCAGCTTGCGAAGAAGCAGGGGCTGCCGGTCACGCTGATCCAGGGCGGCATCCACGCCGGCGAGATCGACGGCAAGGACGCCGGCTTCCTGGCGCTGCGCGCAACCCTCGAGGGCAAACTGGCAAAAGGGGCCCTGGACAAGCAGGTGCTGGTCTTCGTCCCCGTGTTCAACGTGGACGGCCACGAGCGCTTCGGCAAATGGAACCGCCCGAACCAGCGTGGCCCGGTCGAAATGGGCTGGCGCACCACGGCGCAGAACTTCAACCTCAATCGCGACTATGTCAAAGCCGACGCGCCGGAA
The DNA here is from genome assembly GCF_059685935.1 of Telluria sp. ZT3P39. Classification (NCBI taxonomy): domain Bacteria; kingdom Pseudomonadati; phylum Pseudomonadota; class Betaproteobacteria; order Burkholderiales; family Oxalobacteraceae; genus Telluria; species Telluria sp. ZT3P39. The sequence goes on along the minus strand of NZ_JCASIH010000006.1, from coordinate 10,895 downwards.
ATGCAGGCGATGCTGAAGCTCGTGAACGCCTGGGATCCGCTGACCTATGTCGACCTGCACGTGACCGACGGCGCCAAGTTCCAGCACGACGTCTCGATCCAGGTCGAGCCGGTGTATTCGGGCGACCCGGCCTTCCGCGCCGCCGGTCTGGCGCTGCGCACCAATGTCATCGCCGACATCGCCAAGCTCGGCTCGACGCCGCAGTCCTACTACATGTCATTTGCCAAGACCGACGACCCGCAATCGGGCTTCATCGACGGCGCCTCGGACCCGCGCTTCTCGACCGGCTACTTCCCGCTGCGTAACCGCATGGCGATGCTGGTCGAGACCCACGCGTGGAAGGATTACCCGACCCGCGTGCGCATCACCCACAACAGCGTGATCTCGGTGCTGGAGCAGGTGGCGCAGCACGGCAAGCAGTGGCAGCAGGCCGCGCTGGCGGCCGATGCCCGCGCTTCAAAGCTGGCCGGCACGCCGGTGGCGCTGAACTACCGCACCACCGACAAGACCACCATGGTCGACTTCCAGGGCTACGAGTACACCCGCACGCCATCCGAGGTCTCGGGCATCCTGATGACCCGCTACGACGAGACCAGGCCGCAGGTCTGGCGCGTGCCGCTGCGCGACGAAGTCGTGGCCGACCGCCAGGTCACCGCGCCGCGCGCCGGCTACATCGTGCCGGCGGCCTATGCCGACATCGTCGCGGCCAAGCTGGCGCAGCACGGCATCGCTTTCCGCAAGCTGGACAAGGCGCTTGCACAAGCGCAGGTCGAGACCTTCCGCGCCGACAAGGCGGTCTTCGGCGCCACCTCCTTCGAGTCGCACCAGCGCCTGGCAGTGGACGGCGCCTGGAAAGCCGAGCCGCGCGCTGTCCTGCGCGGCTCGCTGTTCGTGCCCGTGGCGCAGCCGAAAGCGCGCCTGGTCGTGGCGATGCTGGAACCGCAGGCGCCGGATTCGCTGCTGGCCTGGGGCTTCTTCAACAACGCCTACGAACGCAAGGAATACATGGAGGAGTACGTGGCCGAAGACGTAGCGCGCGAGCAGATGGCGGCCGACCCAGGCCTGGCTGCGCAGTTCAGGCAGAAGGTCGAGAGCGATCCGGCATTTGCCAAGAATGCGCAGGCAAGGCTGGAGTTCTTTGCCAAGCGCCACGCGTCGTGGGATGAGCGGTTCAACCTGTATCCGGTGTTGAGGACCGACGTCGCTCCGTAAGGGGTGTGCTTAAGGCATCGTGAACAGCACCGTGTTCACGGCGCCGCCGGTGCCCGGCGTCAGCTGATACAGCCGGTCATATTCGTTATCCCCAATATCCGCTCCGGGCGCTCCGCCGAACAGCCGCACCAGCTCGGGCAGGGTATTCGAATGCCCCACCACCAGCACCGCACCGCTCAAGGCCTTCACCTTTTCCACCAGCGCTTTTGGTGCGCGCGGATCGTAGACCTGCACCGTCAATCCGGTCTTCTGCGCCAGCGGCTCGGCCGTTTGGAGTGTGCGCTTGGTCGGCGTATGGAAGATGTTGGTAATGCCCACGCGGTGCAGCAGGATGCCCATGTGCTCGGCCCGCGCGCGGCCTCTCGCGCTCAGGTCCGGGTCGCCGTTCTCGCTCATCTTTTCCCCGTGGCGCACAAGGTAGATGGCGCTCGGCTCGGCCATCGCGGCGACAGGGGCGAGCAGGGCGAGGCCCAGGGACAGGTGGCGGAACAGGCGGGCGGGCAGTTTCATCGGGATCCTCTTGTCGATTGGGACGAAAAAAAAGGCAGGGTAGCATGCCCCTGCCTGTTGCTGCGACGTCGCGCCTGCGCGATTACAGCTGGGTCAGCGAAATCGTGTTCGCCGCCGGCGTCGAGCACGGCTCTTCATCAAACGCGATGTCGCCCAGCGGATTGGGCACCCCATCCGTCTTCAGGTCCATGAACCCGAACAGGTTACGGTCCTGCAGGTGCGACGGCACCACGGTCGAGAGCGACGAGAAGATGTTGTCCACGCGCCCCGGATTGGTCTTTTCCCAGCCGCGCAGCATCGCCTTGATCTGCTTGCGCTGCAGGTTTTCCTGCGAGCCGCACAAATCGCACGGGATGATCGGGAAGCCTTTTACTTCGGCATAGCGCTCGGTGTCGGCTTCCTTCACATAGGCCAGCGGGCGGATCACCATGTGCTTGCCGTCGTCCGAGACCAGTTTTGCCGGCATGCCCTTCAGCTTCCCGCCGAAGAACATGTTCAGGAAGAAGGTCTCGAGGATGTCGTCGCGGTGGTGGCCCAGCGCGATCTTGTTGCAGCCGAGTTCATCGGCCACGCGGTACAGGATGCCGCGGCGCAGGCGCGAGCACAGCGAGCAGGTGGTCTTGCCTTCCGGGATCAGGCGCTTGACGATGCTGTAGGTGTCCTGGTTTTCGATGTGGTACTCCACGCCGAGCTTGTCCAGGTAGGCCGGCAGGATGTCGGCCGGGAAGTTCGGCTGCTTCTGGTCCAGGTTCACCGCCACGATGTCGAAGTGGATCGGCGCGCGCTCGCGCAGCGTCATCAGGATGTCGAGCAGCGCGTAGCTGTCCTTGCCGCCCGACAGGCAGACCATCACCTTGTCGCCGTCTTCGATCATGTTGAAGTCGCCGATCGCCTGGCCCACCAGGCGGCACAGGCGCTTGTGCAGCTTGTTGTTCTCGTGCGCGATCTTTTCCATCGTCCTGGCGCTCACGCCCATCTGGTCGAGGTCTGCTTCGCTCATGCTTCTTCCTTCACCTGGAACACTTCGCAGCCCACGCCTTCGCAGTCCGGATAGACATCGGGCTTCATGGTCGAGACGCGCGCGGCGCGCACGCGCGGGTGGGTCAGCATGGCCTTCACCACGTCATCGCACAGGGTTTCCTGCAGGTGGATATGGCCCTTGGAAACGCGCTTGGCAATGGTGTCGCGCATGAAGTCGTAGTCGACCACTTCGGACAGCTGGTCGGCCTTCGGGGTCGATTGCTCGAGCGGGATGAACAGGTCGACGTTGATCAGCACGCGCTGTTCCGCCTTCTTTTCGAAGTCATGCACGCCGATGTTGATCATCACTTCGTAATTGCGCAGGAACAGCCGGCGGCAATCGCGCAAGCTCGGGTGGGTCAGGGCGGACAGCATAATGAAGCCTTATTTATGAATGGTTACTGTTTGGTTCGGTCAGGAACATCACGTCGCGGTGCGACGGCTGCAAGTGCTGGCCGCCGTCGACCAGCAGGGTGGTGCCGGTGAGCGCGCGCGCGCCGGCTGCATACACGACGGCGTCGGCGATGTCCTGCGGGGTCGAGGAACGGCCCAGCGGCGTCTGTTGGTGCGCCTGCATGAAGCCTTCCTCGGTCTGTTCGCCCGACACCATCGTGATGCCGGGCGCCACGCCCACCACGCGCAGCTTTGGCGCCAGCGCCTGGGCCAGCATCGTGGTGGCCGCATGCAGCGCCGCTTTCGACAGCGTGTACGACAGAAAATCCGGGTTGAGATTGTACAGTTTCTGGTCCAGCAGGTTGATCACCACGGCCTGGCTGCCCGCGGGTGTCGCGGCGTGCAGGGCCTGCGCCAGCAGCAGGGGCGCTGCGACATTCGCGCCCATATGGGTGGCCAGCAGGGCAGGCGAAAACGCGGTGGCACTGTCGTATTCGAACAACGATGCGTTGTTGACCACGCAAGTAAGCAGGCCCAGTTCCGTCGCCACGCGCCCCGGCAGGGCGCGCACCGCCGCTTCATCGAGTAGGTCGCACTGGAGGAGCGCGGCGCGCCGGCCGAGGGCGCGGATGGCCTCCATCGTCTCGCTGGCGTCGGCTTCCGAATGGCGGTAATGCACGGCCACGTCCCAGCCGCTGGCGGCCAGGCCGAGCGCGATCGCGCGGCCCAGGCGCCGGCCCGCGCCGGTCACGAGCGCGACTTTCGGGGAAGCAGGGGCGGAATCCGTCATCGTTGGTCTGTAGGGCGGCTGAATGGTTGATAAGGGCTGATTTCGCTACAATGCCGGCATGTCCATGCCCGCACCCGCTCCCGACGCACTTGCAGCGTCCCAATCCCTGCAACAACTGATCGCCGACGAGATCGAACAGCTCGGCGGGGCGATGGCGTTTTCGCGGTTCATGGAACTGGCGCTGTACGCGCCCAGGATCGGGTATTACAGCGGCGGCGCATCGAAGCTCGGCGCCAGCGGCGATTTCACGACGGCGCCGGAAATCTCGCCCCTGTTCGGGGCCAGCCTGGCGCGCGCGGCAGCCGCTATTATCGCGCAAAGCGCGCCCGACATCATCGAATTCGGCGCCGGCACCGGCAAGCTGGCGCGCGACGTGCTCACCGCACTCGCGCGCATGGGCGTGGCGGTCAATTCGTACACCATCATCGAATTGTCCGGCGAATTGCGCGCGCGCCAGCAGGAAGCCTTGAAGGATTTGCCGCAGGTGCGCTGGGTCGATGGTTTCCCGGAGAACTTCAGCGGCGTGGTGCTGGCCAACGAGGTGCTCGACGCCATGCCGGTCGAGCTGGTCATCCGCAAGGATGGTAGTTGGCAGCGCCAGATGGTGACGGTGGAGGCGGGCGAATTCGCTTTCGTGCAGCAAGCGCTGCCCGAAGACCTGGCCTTGCACGTGTTGCGCCAGATCCCCGATGCGGATCACTTACCTGAAGGCTATGTTACCGAAATCCACCCGGTGGCCGAGGGCTTCATGGCTTCGCTGGCCGGCATGATGAAGGACGGCCGCGGCGCCGCCATCCTGGTCGACTACGGCTTCCCGGCGCGCGAGTTCTATGTCGACCAGCGCACCGGCGGCACCCTGATGTGCCATTACCGCCACCACGCGCATCCGGACCCCTTCTATCTGCCGGGCCTGCAGGACATCACCGCCCACGTCGATTTCACGGCCATGGCGCTCGCTTCCCAGGATGCCGGCCTGCCGGTGCTGGCCTACATGAACCAGGCGTCCTTCCTGCTGGCCTGCGGCATCGGCGACCTGCTGCTCGAGACCGATCCGCAGGATGCGCTGCGCTACCTGCCGCAGGCGAGGGCGATGCAGAAGCTGGTGTCGCCGGCCGAAATGGGCGAGCTGTTCAAGGTGCTGGTGGTCGGGCAGGGCGTCGACTTGCCGGACGCAGTCGCGCAGGCAGACCGTACCCATCGCCTGTAGGATTGTTGACATCTTGCGCTCCGGATACAAATCCGGCTAAGCTGTACCACCAGCTGCAGAGGCGGCAGGGATCGGCTGTAGAATCGACGGCGAGAACAGCAGGCACACGAGACACCATGGCCAAGATCCACACCCACTATGACAACCTGAAGGTCGCGCGCGGCGCGCCGGGGGAAGTCGTGCGTGCGGCATACAAGGCCCTCAGCCAGAAATACCATCCCGACAAGAACCCGGGCGACGAGAAGGCCGCGCGCATCATGGCGATCGTCAACACCGCCTACAACACCCTGTCCGATCCGGTGCGCCGCAAGGAGCATGACGAGTGGATCGCGTCCGAGGAGTGGGAAGTCGAGTGGCTGGAAAGCAGCGGCGCCGAGGAAGGCGCCCCGCGCACCCGGCCCGACAGCTGGGAGCCCCGCGCGCCGGAAGCGCGTTCGCGTGCCCGCCTGCTGCGCGATCCGCGCTGGTGGCTGGGCCTGGCGACCTGCTTCGTGGCCGGCGCCGCCGCGGCCGTCTTCCTGGTGGAGCCGCCGCGCGCCAGGCTGCCGGCGGCGCTGGCCTGGGCCGGCAAGCCCGATCCGGTGGCGGTCGAGCGTCCCGAGCGCACGGACCGTCCCGACGAGCTCGGCACCGACGCCAGCACCGAAGGCTGGGCGCGCCGCTTTGGCGGCGAGGGATCGGCGCCGCCGCCCGAGATCAAGGCGCTGGCCGTGACCCAGCTGGTGGTGCCGGCCCACGCCCCCGATTGCGGGACCGATTTGCAGACCCTGAGCGCTCCGAGCGGCGATCCTTGGCCGGCCGAGTCCGGCTACCTGCCGGGCTACCCCTACGGCAATGGCGGCACCGAGATGCAAATCGTGGTCGACAACAGCGCGAATGCCTCGCCCATCTTCGTCAAGCTCTACGACCTCGACCGCCGCTCGAACGTGCGCCACGCCTACGTGCTGCCGGGCGCGACTTTCCTGATCGACAAGCTGGCCGCAGGCAAATACGAAGTCCGTTACCAGAACATCATCATCGGCGGGGCCAAGTCGGAGTGCCTGAACGGCGGCCGCGCACCGCTGCGCCAGGCCGCCGCCTTCGCCCCGGGCGGATAAGAACGCGCCGGGCTGTCTCTTTTCCCCCGCATTGACCGCCGGTTTGACCGGTGTCTTTACCCAATTCAACTATTTTGTTCCCCAGCCGTAATATACTGGGCCGATGCAGTCAGCCCATGCAGCGGCTGCCCCACGCCCAACGCAGGCCAACGGAAAACCTGGAATGAACGAACTGGAAGGCCTCACGGCCCTGATCATCGAGCCCCACTCGGGCATGCGTGCCAATGTGCACAGCATGCTGAACATGTGCGGCCTGACGAAAATCGAGCACGCCAGTTCGTCGAACCAGGCAGTCAAGCACCTGACCCTGCGCAGCTTCGACCTGATCCTGTGCGAATACGACCTCGAAGGCGGCCAGGACGGCCAGCAGCTGCTGGAAGACATGCGCCACCACAAGCTGATGCCGCTCGCGACCATGTTCTTCATGGTCACGGCCGAAGGCAACCACAGCAAGGTCGTCAGTGCCGCCGAGCTGGCGCCGACCGATTACGTGCTCAAGCCCTTCACCGCCGACCGCCTGCTCGAGCGCATCGCCCGCGCACTCGACAAGCGCGCCGCCTTCATGCCGGTGTACACACTGATGGAAGCGGGCGACCAGCGCGACGCGGTCGACGCCTGCATCCAGGGCCAGGCCCTGCATCCGCGCTATGCGGTCGATTTCCTGCGCCTGCGCGCCGAGCTGCACATGTTCCTGGGCGAGCCGGAGCAGGCCGAGCCGATCTACCGCCAGCTCATCGACGTCAAGGCGATCGCCTGGGCGCGCCTGGGCCTGGCCAAGACCTTGTTCCTGCGCAAGCAGTTCGACGAGGCCAAGGGCCTGCTCGAAGAGCTGGTCGACACCAACAAGAATTTCGTCGATGCCTACGACTGGCTGGCGCGCACCCATTCGGCGGTCGGCGACCTGACCAGGTCGCAGGCCGTGCTGACGGAAGCGGTGGCGGTGTCGCCCCATGCCGTGCGGCGCCTGCGCACCCTGGGCGAAACGGCGGCCGAGGCCGGCGACCTGGAAGCGGCGGAAAAAGCGCTCAAGCAGGTCATCAACAAGGCCAAGTATTCGGAATTCCGCGATCCGGAAGACCACGTGCGGCTGGTGCGCACCCTGGTGAAGAAGGGCGACCCGGTGGCCGCCGCCGCCATGGTCCGCGACCTCGACCGCTCGATGGGCGGGCGCGCCAACACCACCCTGTGCAGTGCGATCTCGTCGGCGATGCTGCACGAGTACACCGGCAACGAAGCGCGCATGAACGAGGCCTTGACGACGGCCCTGGGCGCCTGCAAGGATGCGCCGGCCCTGTCGCCCGACCTGAAGCTGGAGCTGGCGCGCACCTGCCTGGAAAACAACATGGAAGAGGGCGGCGCCGAGCTGGTGCGCGAAGTCATGCGCAATGCCTCGAACGATGCCGGCATGGCGCGCGCCATGGGCGTGCTGGAAAAGGCCGGCTTCCCGGACCTGGCGCGCACGCTGGCGCAGGAAAGCCGCCAGCACGTGGTCGACCTGGTGGCCGACGGCGCCGCGCGCGCCCGCAGCGGCGACTTCCGGGGCGCCGTCACCATGATGCTGGAAGCGACCACCAAGCTGCCGAACAACCCCTCGGTGGCCTTCAATGCCGCGCTGGCGGCCCTGCGCTGCATCGAGCACGACGGCTGGGACGACAAGCTCGGCCAGCAGGTGAGCGGCCTGATCGGCAACGTGCGCAAGCTCGATCCGGGCAACCCGAAGCTGGGCGCGCTGGCGGCGCTGCACCACCAGCTGCTGAAGAAATACGAGCGCAATGCGCAGGGCCGCGTGGTCAAGGCCGCACCCGGCAAGACGGCGGGCTGATCGATGCACGACCCTGCACTGCCGCCGGAAGGCGTGACCCGCCGCGTGCGCGCCGCCCTGATGCACAAGGTCTGCGGCGACGAAGAAATGTTCGCGCTCGGCGCCTCGATCGCGCGCGTGGTCGAAATGGCCTCGAGCGACGACCAGGGCACCCACGACCTGGCGTATTACGTGGTGTCCGACCCGGCGCTGACCCAGCGCATCCTGCGCCTGTCCAATACCATCCAGTACCGCACCATTTCCGGCACGGCGGTGACGACGATCTCGCGCGCGATCTCGCTGCTGGGCTTCGACAACGTCAAGACCACCGCGCTGGCGATGCTGCTGGTCGACGCCCTCGACAGCTCCGAGCACGCGGGCAGCGTGCGCATCGAGCTCGAAGCGGCGCTGTGCGCCAGCCTGGTGGGCCGCGAGATGGCGCGCCACAGCTTCTTCCAGGGCGCCGAGGAAGCGGCCATCTGCGCGCTGTTCAAGAACATCGGTCCGCTGCTGGTGGCCAGCCACGAGCACGACCGCTACCGCGAGATCGGCGCCCTGGTCCAGGGCGGCAAGCACACGGTCGGCCAGGCCTCGCAGATGATCCTGGGCGCCAGCTACGACATGCTGTCCCAGGCCGTGCTGGCCGAATGGAAGATCCCGGACGTCATCGTGCGCGCCCAGGCGGCCCTGCCGCACACCGCGGTGCGGGTGGCGGCCAACCGCGGCGAATGGATGCGCCAGGTCGCCTCCTTCGGCCTGGATGTGGCGCGCCTGCTGGCCAAGACCCACGAGCCGGCCGGCTCGCCCGACGCCGCGGCGCTGCTGGGCCGCTATGGCGCCGCGCTCGACCTGGACAAGGCGCGCATGGAAACGCTGCTGGTGGCGGTGCAGGAAGGCATGCGCGGCCTGATGGAGAGCATGAACCTGCAGCCAGCGCCCAAGACCGAGGTGCAGGACGCGAAGGGCGGCCTGCCCAATGTGCTGCTGCTGGCCACGCTGGACGCGGGCGAGGAAGAGCAGGGCGGCTTCCACCCGAGCGGCAAGCCAAAGAACGCGCGCGACCTGCTGCTGGCCGGCGTGCAGGACGTGACGCAATTGCGCGCCTCGGGCCAGGGCACGCTCAACGACGTGGTGCTGGCCGTGCTCGAGACCTTGTTCGGCGCGCTGGGTTTCCGCTTTGCCACCGTCTGCCTGAAGGATGCGCGTAGCGGCCAGTTCCGCGCCCGGGTGGCGCTGGGCGAAGACAGCACCCGCCTGCAGGCCGGCTTTGCCTTTCCTGTCGCAACCGGCCGCGACCTGTTCCACCTGGCCATGGACAACGACGCCGACCTGATGATCTCAGACGCCGCCAGCCCCAAGATCCGCGACCTGCTGCCCGACTGGCACCGCAAGCTGCTGCCCGACGCCAAAAGCTTCATCGTGCTGCCGCTGGTCGTGGGCAAGGCCCAACTGGGCATGTTCTATGCCGACCGCACGATGGAGGCGCCCGAGGGCGTGCCGCCGGACGAGACCGCGCTGATCAAGGCGCTCAAGGGTCAGGTGCTGGCGGCGTTGGGGCAGGGGTAAACCCGGCACGCCGCCGGCCCCGTTCCGCGGCAAATCATTATTTTTCAGGCTGCCCTGCAATTCCCACCAAATCACCCTTGTGGTTTTACACCGCGACCGTTACAATCACGCCCCGAAGCAACGCTGCTATGCGATGCAGACAAAGTCTGTGGAAACATAGTTGACACTACGTTGAGCTTGCTTCATACTCTGCGGTTCTTCGCGGTGGGGTGGCCGAGTGGTTAAAGGCAGCAGACTGTAAATCTGCCCTCTCTGAGTACGCTGGTTCGAATCCAGCCCCCACCACCAAAAGAAGAGTCGTGAAGACGAATTGAAAGTTGTACCTCGCGGGTGTAGCTCAATGGTAGAGCAGAAGCCTTCCAAGCTTACGACGAGGGTTCGATTCCCTTCACCCGCTCCAGTGTTCGCGGTGCAAGTAGAAAACCGCAAAAACAAGCCCTTTTAGCTCAGTGGTAGAGCACTCCCTTGGTAAGGGAGAGGCCACGTGTTCAATCCACGTAAAGGGCACCAGAATTCAAAAAACGGCAGTGCGTCGTACTGCCCGTCAGGTGTGCCTGGTAATTCTCAAAATATCGTTAGGAGTCTCAAATGGCAAAAGGTAAATTCGAACGGACCAAGCCGCACGTCAACGTCGGCACCATCGGTCACGTTGATCACGGCAAAACCACCCTGACGGCAGCAATCGCAACCGTCCTGTCGAAGAAATTCGGCGGCGAAGCAAAAGCATACGACCAGATCGATGCGGCTCCAGAAGAAAAAGCACGCGGCATCACCATCAACACCGCGCACGTCGAGTACGAGACCGAAAACCGTCACTACGCGCACGTTGACTGCCCAGGCCACGCCGACTACATCAAGAACATGATTACCGGTGCCGCGCAGATGGACGGCGCGATCCTGGTGTGCTCGGCCGCCGACGGCCCAATGCCACAGACCCGCGAGCACATCCTGCTGGCGCGTCAGGTCGGCGTTCCGTACATCATCGTGTTCCTGAACAAGTGCGACCTGGTCGACGACGCAGAACTGCTGGAACTGGTCGAAATGGAAGTCCGTGAGCTTCTGTCGAAGTACGAGTTCCCAGGCGACGACCTGCCAATCATCAAGGGTTCGGCACGTATGGCCCTCGAAGGCAAGCCGGGCGAAATGGGCGAAGACTGCATCATCGCCCTGGCCAACGCCCTGGACACCTACATCCCAACGCCAGAGCGCGCTGTTGACGGCGCCTTCCTGATGCCAGTGGAAGACGTGTTCTCGATCTCGGGTCGCGGCACCGTTGTTACCGGTCGCGTCGAGCGCGGT